>DATJWJ010000029.1:0-3161 GCA_035501355.1 Bryobacteraceae bacterium
CGAATCGTCCCTTCTTCCCTGGCACATGCCAAGACGAAGCTTCAGGATCACAGAGCCTTCGGAATGTGGAAGAAGCGGAAAGATCTGGCCAACGTAGCGCGCTTTGTGCGTGAACTTAGGAAAGGTCGCAACTTTAATCTCTGACCGTGACGATTTTTGACACGGATGTCCTGATTTGGTTCTTCCGGGGTAACCCCAAAGCGGCCCGGATGCTAGAAGCGGAGCAGGAACGATCCATTTCGATCGTCTCGTTGATGGAGCTTTACCAGGGCGCGCGCTCCCGCGCCGAGATCGCGGGTATACGGGCCTTCTTTCATGACAACTCCTTCCGAGTGCTCCCCATCAATGAGTCTGTCAGCCATCTGGCTGCGACGCTAGTAGAGGAACATGCACTGAAAGACGGTGTTCAACTTGCCGATGCGTTGATTGCCGCCACCGCGCGTGAAACCGCTTCTGTTCTCGTGACGGGAAACGTCCGACATTTTCGTTCGATTCCGGCTCTGCGACTTAGACAATTTCGCCCAACTTGACGGCGCTCCCCGGATGCTAAAATTGAATTCGCTCATATGGAACGCGCAGGCCGAATGCTCGCCAAAATGAAACTTCCGGACGCTGTCTCGCACCAGGATCTGGCGTGCGCGGCCTGGACGGCCACAGTCGGCAAGCGTTTGGGGCGGCATGCGTGGCCGAAGGCGCTGGTGCGCGGCAATCTGATCGTGGAAGTGGAAGACGCCATCTGGCAAAAGCAGCTTTTTCATCTGCGTTTTCAAATCATGCCGAGGATAATCGCCATCTTGGGCGACGGTATCGTGCGGGATTTGGAATTTCGTATCGCGACGCCGCGCCGTCCGCCGCAACCGGCCCAGAGCCTCAGTGGCCACCAATCCGCGGATGAAGCGGACGGCATTGAAGACTCGATCTTTCGCATGGTCTACAAGCAAGCTCGCAAAAAGGCTTCGGCGTGAAGATCAGCGAGCAGGAAGTACGTTACGTTGCGGATCTCGCGAACCTGAAACTAACCGATCCGGAAATCGCGCGCCTGTCCAAGGATCTGGACGAAATCCTCACGCACATTGACACCTTGAACGAGCTGGATACATCTAATGTTCAGCCCATGGCCCAGGTTTTGTACGAAGCGGACGAGACGGCCACGCTGCGCGAGGACCGGGAGCGCGAGCCGATCGGCAATGAAGCGGCGCTTGCGAATGCGCCGCTTGCGGGCGGGGGTTACTACAAGGTTCCCAAGGTGATCGAGCGATGAGCGCAGGTGTCGCGGGGCTGGCGGCGCTAACTATCGAGCAGGTTCAAAAAGGTCTCTCGCAGCGCGATTTTAGCGCCGTCGAATTGGCACAATCGGCGCTGGAGTTCGCGCTGGCTGAGAACCCCAAGACCAATGCCTATCTGCATTTTTCACCGGAGCGCGCGCTGGCCTCGGCCGAACGCGTTGACCGAAAACTCTCGGCTGGAGAGAACGCCGGGCCGCTGGCGGGCGTGCCTTTGGCGGTCAAGGATGTCATTGTTACCAAGGGTCTGAAAACCACCTGTGGCTCCCGCTTGCTGGAGCGATACATTCCTCCTTACGACGCGACGGCAGTGATTCGCTTGGAGCAGGCCGGAGCTGTGATCATCGGCAAAACTAACTGCGATGAATTCGCGATGGGCTCTTCGAACGAGAACTCCGCGTTTGGCCCGGTGCGGAATCCGGTGGCGCTGGACCGGGTGCCGGGCGGCTCGAGCGGCGGATCGGGGGCCGCGGTGGCGCAGGGAACTGCTGTGGTCGCGCTTGGGTCCGACACCGGCGGATCGGTCCGCCAGCCGGCCTCTTTCTGCGGCGTAGTGGGCGTTACACCGACTTACGGGCGCGTGTCGCGCTATGGCTTGGTGGCCTTCGCCAGCTCACTCGATCATATCGGGCCGTTCGGCCGGACCGTGCGCGACGCGGCGTTAGTTTTGCAGACCATGGCGGGACGCGACGAATGCGATTCCACCTCGGCTTTCGCGCCGGTGCCCGATTACGTGGCGCAGTTGGACGGCAACGTTCGCGGCATGAAGATCGGGGTGCCGCGCGAGTACTTCGAAGGGTTGACCAACGAATCGGGCGAACTGATCCGCAAGGGCATCAGTCTTCTTGAAACGCTCGGCTGCGAAATTCACGAGATCAGCTTGCCCGCTACCAAATACGCGGTGGCGTGCTACTACATCATCTGTACGGCGGAGGCCAGCTCTAACCTGGCGCGCTACGACGGCGTCCGGTACACCAATCGCGCCGAGGCTGAGACGCTGAGCGACATGTATCGCCGGACGCGCGGCGCTGGTTTCGGCGCCGAATGCAAGCGCCGCATCATGCTGGGGACATACGTCCTCAGTCACGGCTATTACGACGCCTATTATCTGAAGGCTCAGCGAGTGCGCGCGCTGATCGCCCAGGATTTTCGCGACGCGTTCAACCAAGTGGACGCGATCGTTACGCCGGTTTCACCTTTCCCCGCGTTCAAGCTGGGCGAGAAACTCGACGATCCGCTGGAGATGTATCTTTCAGACATTTACACCATCACCGGAGATCTGGCCGGCATTCCATGCATGAGCGTTCCGTGTGGAAAGACCGCCGCGGGACTTCCGGTGGGAATGCAGATTCTTGCGCGACACTTCGACGAGACGGGCATGTTCCGGCTCGCGGATGCTTTTGAAAAAGCCGGAGGATTTTCCGGTTCAAACTGAAGAGGAGACCATCATGGCATTCACTGTTCCACCGCTGCCTTACCCATTCGAAGCACTTGAACCTCATATCGACGCCAAGACCATGGAGATCCATCACGACAAACATCACGGCGCGTATGTCACCAATTTGAACAAGGCCCTGGAATCGGCGCCTGGGTTGCAGAGCAAGACGGTTGAGGAGCTGCTGGCCAACAACTGCGCCATCGTGCCGGAGAACATCCGGACGGCGGTACGCAATAACGGCGGCGGACACATCAACCACAGCATGTTCTGGCAGATCATGGCGCCTAACGCCGGCGGCGCGCCTATGGGAAACATCGCGCAGGCCATCAACAGCACCTTCGGCGGCCTGGACCAGTTCAAGGAAAAATTCAACGCCGCCGGGGCGGGCCGGTTCGGGTCCGGTTGGGCCTGGCTCATCAAGAAAGGCAGCGCGATCGAAA
>DATJWJ010000030.1:0-2572 GCA_035501355.1 Bryobacteraceae bacterium
GGCTCTTGATCAAGAATGGGGGCAGACCGTAGTCCCTGATTGATAAAACATTCTTGGAGGAATGTGTTTTGATCAAATCAGAGATCCTGTTAGGACTGCCCGACTATGAGGTTATCGATTTACAGATCGGTGGTGGTGGAGTGCTGATCTCGGCGCGGTATGTGGGGCTGAGATTGTGTCCGCATTGCGGCAGCGACCGGTTGCGTAACAAGGGCCGCTATGTGCGAGCGGTGCGGCATGAGGACTGGGGTCTGCGGCACTGTTTTGTGGAGCTGCAAGCCTGCAAGTATCTATGCCAGAGCTGCGGGCGGTATTTCCGCCAGCGGTTTCCCGGCATTCAACCCTGCCAAAGATCGTCAGAAGCTTTTCAGAGAATGATCTTCCGCCAGCACCTGGACGGAATCAATCGCAGCCGGCTGGGGCGGCGAGAAGGCATCGGGGCGGCCACCGTGGAGCGCTACTTTCAGCGCGGGCTCCAGCGTCAGTTCGGCGAGTGGCATGCGGCTCGTTGCCCGCAGCTGCTGGGTATCGACGAGCACTTCTTTAACCGCCGCAGCGGCTATGCCACGACGCTTTGTGATCTCAGAAATCACAAGATCTATGATGTGGTCTTGGGCCGGTCGGAAGTTTCCTTAGCGGCCTACTTTCAAAGGCTGGAAGGCAAGGCCGAGGTGCGGGTGGTGTGCATGGACTTGGCCTCGAACTATCGTTCCCTGGTCCGGCTGCACTTCCCCAACGCGCGCATCGTGGCCGACCGCTTCCATGTCATTCGCCTGATCAACCATCACTTCCTGGCTTGTTGGCGGCATATCGATGGGGTCGGCGCCAAGAACCGTGGACTGCTTTCCTTGATGCGCCGCCACCGGCACAATCTCGGAGCCGATCAGCAGCTTCGTTTGGCGGCCTACCTGGCCCAGCATCCGGCGCTGGAGACCATCTATCGTTTCAAACAGCGGCTCTGTTATCTGCTGTTGAAGAAACACCGTACTCGCAAGCAGTGCCAGCAACTGGTGCCACGCTTTCTTACAGCCGTCTATCAGTTGCGCCAGGCCGGGTTGGCTCAACTAGTCCAGCTCGGCCAGACTCTCTCGGCTTGGTCTGAGGAGATCGTTGCCATGTGGCGCTTCACCTGCAACAACGGCATCACCGAGGGCTTCCATAACAAAATGGAGCTCATCAACCGGCAAGCTTATGGCTTCCGCAACTTCCAAAATTACAGACTCAGAGTGAAGGTGTTATGTTCTTAGAATCAGTTTGGGATCGGGGTTTGCCCCCATTGTTGGCGTAGAGCCTAGAACTGAAGCTGCTCCCACTTCCCGGCATTCTAAGGAATTGGTCGGGGCGAGTGGATTCGAACCACCGGCCTCCTGGTCCCGAACCAGGCGCTCTAGCCAGGCTGAGCCACGCCCCGATTGTGGAAGCTGCGGCGATCGACATTCCTCGCCGCACAGTTGATTATAGCATCCGCGCGACTACAGCACTCGCGCGCTTTACGGCTGCGCTTTCTCCTCAGGCGGCTCCAGCTTGAATGTCAGGATCACGTTGTTGCGCGTGTCGTAGATGGTCACCTTCTTCGGCGGCGAAACGAGCTTATCGTGCTTGGCGACCAGCTCGTAGTTCACATCCAAACGCAAATCGCGGAACGCGAATTTGCCGTCATCATGCGTGGCGAAATCCACTACCTTCGACGTCCGCAGATCCTTCAACTGAACGATCGCGCCCGAAACCGGATTGTCGGATTTGTCTTTTACGATGCCTTCGATCACGCGGAACTTGGAAGGCTTGGAGGACTTGGGACGATCGTTGCCGAACGTCGCCATCGGCCGGGAGTTCGGGTCGGGCTGCTGCGCTGCGATGGAAATCGCCGCGCCAAGAAACACCACAGAAATCGCAACCGGCTTCAAAACGTTCATTGGGAGCGGACCTTCTTCCTACTAGAATAGATCAACTCGATCCGCTCCCGAGACATGGCGGCGGGCAGGTCACCTCAAGGCGACGGCTTCGCTACAATCCGGGCTGATCTGATGATACGGTCCCGCCGCTCTCGCCGCCCGTGCGGACTCACTTCGGGCGCGGTCCCCGAGATATACGAACGAACACGCCCATCCGCGAACCGCTCCCACCGAATTCTCCTTACTCCCGTTCTCCCTAAAATTTCGTCGATTAAACGTTCCTGTGCCAATTCCATGGATCCCCCCTAACCCCTCGTGCGATACACGAGCGCCTATCAGAGTGGAAACGCTCGTGGCGTTTGATCCCCGCCCTGCTGGTGCATTCGGTCCGTGCGTCGAAGCTAGCTGGCGACCGTTTTGCTGGATTGCCCAACAGCGGGCGGAATATTTTGATTTACGTTCAGAAGGTTACGCGGGTCGTATTTCGCTTTGATCGCCGCCAGGCGATCGTAGTTCTCGCCGTAGGTCGCTCGGATGCGATCGGCGCCTTCCTCCATCATGAAGTTGACGTACGCGCCTCCGGCTCCGTAGGGGTGCAGCGCTTCCCAATATTCGCGCGCCCAATCCGTGATGCGGCCGCGATTGGCTGGATCCGGATCCACGCCGACGATCACCTCGCT
>DATJWJ010000031.1:0-13755 GCA_035501355.1 Bryobacteraceae bacterium
GACCGAGGCCGGCGAGATTCATCCCTTCATGCCGGGCGTCGGCCTGATTGCTTCCCGTCTATATCTGCCCGTGGTGCCCATCCGGCTCAAAGGCGTCCATCGCGTGTGGAACCGGGCTAAGCTGTTTCCCCGGCCCGGCCAGGTTGAAGTTGCGATCGGCGCCCCTTTGCCGCTCCAAGGTGAATCGTATCCGGCCTTAGCCCGGAAACTGGAAGAAACCATTCGGACCTTGAATTAGAATCGTCCGCCGGGTTTCAATCCCCGGCTATGGAATGTGACCTGCAAGAGGAGCGTTTCATGAAGCCCAGGCCATCCAACAACTGGGAACATTTCTCCCATAGCGCCGGCATTGGTGTCCGCGGCATCGGCCCCACCATCGAAGAGGCGTTCGAGGAGGCGGCCGTGGCTCTAATCGCCATGCGCACCGACGTCCATGCCCTGGAGGCGAAAAGCTTCGTAAAGGTGGTCTGCGAAGCTCCCAACGACGAGCTTCTTTTTGTAGACTGGCTCAACGCCATCAATCACGAGATGGCCACGCGTGGCATGCTGTTTTGCAAATTCCAGGTGGAACTCGATCGCGGACGGCTGGAAGGAACCATCTGGGGCCAGCCGGTGGACTTCGCCAAACGCCAGCCGGCCGTCAAGGTTAAAAGCGCTGGCTACACGGCACTCGAAGTTAAACAACGCGAAGACGGCCGATGGATCGCGCAGTGCCTGGTGGATGTCTGAGGAGCCCGCCTTCGATGTCATCGTTCACAGCACCTTGCTCGGCATCCGCTGCGCGTCGCGGCCTCTCGCGCAAAGTCGTCAGACACACAATGCCGTTGCGGAAAATTGCTCGGTAATTGGGGGAAAGTACCCATTCAGCCGTCCCGGACGCGCCTGTCCAGCACCAATTGCGTGGTATCGGACGTGCATCCCACCCCAGCGAGACCAGCATGGCTCGGATGCACATTCGCCTGAATCCCGTTAGCATGGGAGCGGAAGCGGACCTTCTTAATCTGAAACTCCGCGACCTGATCGTCGGCCAAGACGAAGCGATCCGCGCCATTGTGGACGTCTATCAAACGCAGTTGACCGGCTTGAACACGCCCGGCCGTCCCATCGCGAACCTCTTATTCCTCGGCCCTACCGGGTCCGGCAAAACACGCATCGTGGAAGCCACCGCCGAATCACTGCTCGGCAATCCCCGCGCTGTAACCAAAATCGACTGCGGAGAATTCCAGCACAGCCACGAGATCGCCAAGTTGATCGGCTCGCCTCCCGGCTACATGGGCCACAAGGACACCCGGCCGATGTTGAGCCAGGAAACGCTGGAACAGTATTTCACCACCAGCGTCCAGATCAGCTTCGTTTTGTTCGACGAGATCGAGAAAGCCAGCGACGCGCTCTGGAACCTGCTGCTCGGCATTTTGGACAAGGGCAAGCTTACGCTCGGTGACAATCGCACGGTGGATTTCTCGCAGAGCATGATTTTCCTGACCAGCAACCTGGGCGCGTCGGAAATGAGCGCCCTGCTCAATCCCAGGCTCGGCTTCGCGGCTCAGGCGCCCGTCGCCGCCAGCGAGCAGTTGGATCGCAAAATTACCCGCAGCGCCGAACAAGCTGCCCGGCGCAAATTCACGCCCGAGTTCATCAACCGTCTGGATAAGATCGTAACCTTCAAGCCGCTCGGCGAGCCCCAGCTCCGCCAGATTCTCGACATCGAGCTCAAGATGGTTCAAGAGCGGATCTTTAGCTCCGGCCCGCGGCGTTCCTTCATCTTCAACGCCACGGAGCGAGCCAAGCAACTCCTGCTTCAGGAAGGCACGGATCTAAAGTACGGCGCGCGGCACCTCAAGCGTGCCATCGAGCGGCTCCTGGTGCAACCCATGTCCAACCTGATGGCGACCGAACAGGTCCGCGGCGGCGACTCGATTCGCATCGACCTGAACGCTGGTCAAACTCATCTGGCTTTCAGCCGCGAAGCCGAAGGTTTAGCCCTCCGCACCATGACAGAGTTGACCGGCGTCGCCATGCCAATCCCGGCCATGGCCATGAGCAGCTCCGCGCCACTAGAGCAGACCAAAACCTGGAAAAGCACGTTCTTTAAGTAACCGCAGCTACGTCTCGAACCAGCAGCACTATCGCCCGGGCCCCGCGCGCCGCGGCATCTTACGTTCGCCATTGACCACCGGCGGAAAGTCTTTCAGCTCGTCATATACTTCGGTGATGAACCGGTCCTTGCTCTGCTGTGTGTCGCCCAGCGTGGTCGCGTCGTAGGGCGCGGTCAGGTTCGCCGCCAGAACCTCATCCAAGGACTTGCCCTGAGCGCGCAGCTTCTGCACCTTGGCCAGGATGTCGACCAGCATGGCGCGATAGCCCAGCAGGTCCTTCTTCTTCACCAGGGTGCCATGGCCGGGGATCAGCGTGGTATCCGGGCCGGCAATCTTTTCAATCAGGTCGACTGCCTCGAGCATGCCCTTGATCGAACCGCCGTTGGCCTGATCCGCGAACGGGTAGCCGAAGTTGCGATAGAAATCCTCGATATAGATCACGTTGGCTTCGTTGAACCGAACGATCGTGTCACCGGCGGTGTGCGAAGGCATCATCGGAATAAAGTCTACCGTCTCGCCGTTCATATGTATCGTGACTGCGGGAGTGCCCGGCGTGCTGTACTTATAGGTCGCGGTTGGAACGCCCGCCGGATCGGGCACGCGGCCCGCGTTGCCCACCGGGTGTATCATTTCCTCGCGTAGATTCTCCTGCGCGAAAATCACCGCTCCCTGCTTCCCGAAGAATGCGTTGCCGCCGGTGTGGTCGGGATGAATATGCGAATTGACGACAATCTTAATCGGAGCGCTGGTGAATGTCCGGATCGTGTCCAGCGTCTTCGACGCCAGTTGTGGATCCTCCGTATCCACCATCAGCACGCCGTCGGAGCCGAAGAGCACTTCCACCCTGCCGCCCGCAGCGTCGGGATGTGTCGGGTCCAGGCCCTCGGAGCCGTGCAGAGTATAGAGATTCGGAGCCAGCTTTTCCGTCACCAGCATCTGGATCTTGTCCCAGGGGGTTTGGTATCCCGCCGGAAACTGGAAAGGCCCTTTTCCCGGCGGAACTACGGTCATGGGATAACCTTTTTCCTGCGCCCACGCGCCTGCGCAAAGAAACGACATAGCCAACAATGCTAATAGCAGTCTCTGTTTCATAGCCTTTGTCCTTCCAACCCTGAGCTACGATATTACCGGATCTGAGGCTCGACATTTACTCTGAATGCCGGCAGCTAATGACCCCGCGGAGGTGCCGAGCTCGACGCATTACGGATTCGAGAGAAAGCCCACACACGAGAAGGCGATGCCATTGCGGCCGCCCGGCGCCGGCTTCCCATGGTGGAGGTGAACCCTGCCACACGCCTGAAGGCCGGGTATTCGGACGACTTGGGAGCCGGCAGGCGCTGATAGACTTAAGGACAGTGGAACGAAAGATCTTCTGGCTCATTTTTGCATTTCTGGGGTTGATAGCTGATTTCGTGCTGCCCATCTGGTGGGCGCTGGGAGCTACGATTCCCATTTTCTTCGTGAGCTGGTGGGTGGCTTATCGCAGCGATTGGTTCTAGCAAGCCTCCTCTTTTTTCCGGAAAATCGTAGTTAGCGATGAATTACCGTCAAGGATTCCTTCGCATCTACTTGGTTCTATCGGTTTGTTGGATCGCTGCGTGGATCTACGCCGGCGTCAAGAAATCGCCGGACTTGCGGCTCAACGAAGCCAAGCGGCAAGAACTGGACGGCGTAGTCCGGACCATGATGGATGAAGACGAAACCGATGACGACATCCAGGTGGTCGTGGATGACTTCCGCCAGAAGTACGGCGAAAGGTCTTGGCCACTCACGCTGCGCCGCGTGGTTACCAGCGACACCATGTTCATCGCCTTCCTTCCACCCTTGGCCGGATACGCGGCCGCATTCATCGTCCTGCCGTGGATTGCTGGGGGTTTTGGAGCCAGGAAAATCGATTGATGCAGGCGCTTTTGACAGCCCCAGCGCTTTTTGGCACACTGAAGTTGTGTGTTCGGAGTCAGTCTTTCCCCTCGTTCGCCCTGCTGGTAATCCCGGGTCCGCGGTCGTAAACCTGCCTCTGCACTGACGTCAAGGAGCCTTTTCATGAAACTATTCGTAGGAAATCTGCCCTACGCCGCTACTGAAGCGGACATAACCGATTTCTTCACGCAGGCCGGTGTCACCGTCGACAGCGTTAACGTAATGCGCGATCGCTTCACCGGCGAAGCGCGCGGGTTCGGGTTCGTCGAGATTCACGACGATGCCGCCGCCAATCGCGCCGTCGAGGCCTGCAACGGCAGGGACCTCATGGGCCGTGCGGTGGTCGTAAACGAGGCGCGCCCCATGGTGCCCCGCGAACGTGGCGGCGGAGGTGGTGGCGGTGGACGGCGCGAGGGCCGCGGCCGCGACCGCTAGCTCAAACTTCTTCCAGCATCTTCGCAATCGCGTCCGCGTCGTTCGGCGCCGTCACCGGACGGTTCGCAAAGCGCGACTCTAGCAGCTTGCCCTCCGGGTCCTGCAATTGGCCCGTGTGATAACGGTAGATGTAATCCGGATCTTTCAACAAGTTCCCCGTCAGCACCGCCACCACATCGTCAGCCGCTCGGATCACCCGCGCTTCGGTCAGCTTGCGGATGCCGGCCAGAGTCGCCGCCGAGGCGGGTTCACAACCGATTCCGCAACGCCCAATGATCGCTTTCGCGTCGGCGATCTCCTGCTCACTCACTTTTTCCACCAGGCCGCTCGAAGCGCTCACTTCGCTGAGCGCCTTGGGCCAGGACACTGGATCGCCGATGCGAATGGCCGTGGCCAGCGTCTTGGGATCCGCCACGCTCTGAAATTCTCCGCGCCGCTGGAAGAACTCGTAAAACGGCGCGGCCCCTTCGGCTTGAATCACCGCCAGCCGGGGCATCTTGCGGATGAATCCGAACTCGCGCAACTCGCGCAGGGCCTTCCCGAACGCCGAGGTGTTGCCCAGATTCCCGCCCGGCAAAACAATCCAGTCCGGCGGATTCCAGTCGCGCTGATCCAGCATTTCGAAAATAATGGTCTTCTGTCCTTCGATCCGAAACGGGTTGATCGAGTTGAGCAGATAGATGCCCAGCCGGTCGGCCAGCGCCCGCACCAGCGCCAGAATCTGGTCGAAATTTGCCTCCACCTGCAGCGTGCGCGCGCCGTATTCGAGCGCCTGCGCGAGCTTTCCATAAGAAATGTTGCCGTGCGGGATGAAGACGATTGAATCGAGACCCGCCGCGCTCGCGTAGGCCGCCATCGATGCCGACGTGTTCCCGGTGGAAACGCACGCCACGCGCTTGCGATTGAGCCGCAGCGCCTGTGCCACGCCGCAGGTCATGCCGTTGTCTTTAAATGACCCGGTCGGATTGAAGCCCTGGTGCTTGAAAGTCAGCCGGTCCAAACCGCTGTATTCGGCGGCGCCCGGCGCATCGAGCAACGGCGTGTTGCCCTCGCGCAGCGAGACGATCCGGTCCTTATCGTCAAACGGCAGCAATTCGCGATAGCGCCATACACCGCTTTGATCAAGCGGGCCGTTGCACGTTCGCCGCTCTCGCCAGATCTTTTTCCAGGCAGCTTGATCCGCGCTCCCGCTGAGGCGAACTTCCAGCAAGGACCCGCATTTCGGACAGTTGTAGATGGCCTCGGTAACCTCAAAACGCGCGCCGCATTTCTGCTCGAAGCACGCCAACTCGGCTAGCATGATTAAAGTATCCTCGATATGCTCGCGGTGCGTCTAAACAACGGAGTCGTATCGGTGCGCCGCGAAGCACAACCGCGGCGTCTTGCAGGATTTGCAACCATCCGATTGATCTACGGCGGCATATGCAATACCGATCTGGAACTACAACGCGGCTACTACGGCTTTCGCGGCACACCGGGACATGAATTCGTCGGCGAAGTGGTGGAAGCGGACGATCGGGATTGGATCGGCCAGCGCGTTGTGGGCGAGATCAATCTCGGATGCGGTGAATGCGATTGGTGCCGCCGCGATCTGGCCCGCCACTGCCCGCACCGCAGCGTGCTCGGAATCGTGAAACACCCCGGCGCGTTCCGCGGATTTCTGACTTTGCCATTGAAGAATCTCCATCGCGTTCCCGCCCAAATATCGAACGAACAGGCCGTTTTCGTCGAGCCGCTCGCCGCGGCCTGCGAAATTCTGGATCAAGTGCGCATCCCCAGCGGCGCATGCGTCGCTGTACTTGGTGACGGCAAACTCGGACTCCTGATCAGTCAGGTGCTCAAGGCGCACGGCGCCGAAGTCCACCAATATGGCCGTCATCGAGAAAAGTTGAAAATCGCGCGCGCCGCTGGTGTCCACACAATCGTCATTCGAAACGGCAAGCTGCCCGCTGCAAAATATGCTTGGATGGTGGATGCCACAGGCTCGCCACAAGGCCTGCAGCAGGCCGTCGGGATGACCCAGGCGCGCGGCACGGTAATCATGAAATCAACCACACACGGCCTGGCGCGGATCGACACCGCGCCGGTGATCGTCAACGAAATTACGCTCATTGGCTCGCGCTGCGGCCGCTTCGAGCCGGCCTTGCGCTTGTTGCAAACCGGGCAGGTGCAAGTGGACAAGCTAATCTCGGAAGTTCTGCCGCTCGAAGACGCTTCGCTGGCGTTCCGGCACGCGCGCGCTCGCGGCGCTCTCAAGGTTTTGTTGCATGCATAAAACAAGAATCGTCTGCGCCGCATTGGTGTGCGCTTCCATAGCCGCGGCACAGACGCCGGAATACGGCTACCAAGTGGTGCACGTCTACCCGCACGACCGCAACGCGTTCACGCAAGGCCTGGAATTCCGCGCCGGCTTCCTCTATGAAGGCACCGGCTTGAATGGAAAATCGACTGTGCGCAAGGTGCAACTTGAAACCGGCAAAGTCCTGCAGCAGATCAACCTGGAGTCGCAATACTTCGGCGAGGGCATCACGGTATTCAATCAGCAGATTCTGGAGCTGACTTGGCGCTCCGGAATCGGGTTCGTTTACGATCAGAATTCCTTCCGCCGCCTGCGGTCGTTCTCTTATCGAGGCGAAGGCTGGGGCCTGGCGAACGACGGCACAGTGATCTACATGAGCGACGGCAGTCCGGAAATTCGTATCTGGGATCCGGTCACGCTGCAGGAGAAGCGGCGCATCACCGTGCGGGAGGCCGGCCGGCCTGTCACGTACTTGAACGAACTGGAATGCGTGCGCGGCGAGATTTACGCCAATGTCTGGCAGACCGATCGCATCCTGCGCATTTCGCCCGCCAACGGCCGCGTGCTCGGATGGGTGAACCTGGCGGGGATCTTGAGCCGCGCGGATCGCGACAGCGACACGGATGTTCTGAACGGCATCGCTTATGACGTTCTAGGCGACCGCTTGTTCGTAACCGGCAAGAATTGGCCGAAGCTTTTCGAGATCAAGCTGGTTCCCAAGAACGGCGCCCGCAAGTAAATCTCACTTGTGAAAAAGGCGGCTCAGGCGATCTCTGAAGCGCGAGTATAACGAGCGCGTTTTCGGCGTGGTCTGCGGGGTCAGGCCCGGGGCGGGCTTGGGCGTTTCTTCCGGCTGGGCCACGTACGGTTCTTTGTGGATCATCCGAATGCGGAAGCCTTCGAACGAGTAGGTCTTCCGGACCAGTTGCCCGTCGTCCGATTCCAGGATGAGCGAAAAGCTGGGCGCGGCGCCAGAGTTGTTGACGTCGACGGGAAAATGGCCGATCACGTTGCGCTCGATGTAGGCAGTTTCATAACGATGATGCTTCTTGCTCCAGACAAACACGCGAAAGCTGTCGAACTCGTACGGCTCCAGGCCTTTCGTGATGGTGGTCCACAGCCAGTTGGTTTTGTCGGAATCCTCATCTCTGATTTGGCCGAGCGCGAAATAAGAGGTGATGCGATGCCCTTCGGCGTACTGCGCGACTTCGTCCGGAATCGCCATGTTGAGCATGCGCGTGAGCACCCAGCCGGCCTTATGGTCCTTAGTGCGAACCAGGCTCCAGTCGTCCATCGGTACCGGCGCGGCGGGTTTTGTCTCCGGCTGGTTAGTGTCGGGTTGCGGCTCGGCTTTGGGGACCGAAAGAGCCTGCCAGTCAGATGGCAGTTTCGGCGCGGGCGGCATGGGGGGCGGCCCGATTCTAGTAGGTGCTTGACGCCCCTTCTTTTTGCGCGGCGGAGCTTTTCTCGGAACCGGCTGCGCAGCCGGCGCCGCGGCTTGCGTACGCGGAGCGAGCTTGTGAGCCAGCACGTCCACTTTCCCGTTTTCCGGGACCTGCCAGAAGCTGGGCGACGCCCGGTTCGGTTCGGTATGCATGTTCAGCAATTCGAAAACGGTCGCGGCGCCCTGCGAAGGATATTGGTCGGCACTGTCGGCCATGCGTCGCAGACTGGTCATTTGGTCCGGCGTGAGAAGCTGGCGCAGATCGGTCCAGCCTTCCACGCCTTCCGGGCTGCGCACCTTGACCAGGCGATGCTGGTATTCGAGGATCTCGAGTTTCTCGCCGTGCTTGGCGGTGCCGGCGATTGGCGATTTCGCGCTCAGGTCGCGGCGCAGGCTCAGCGTGCTGGGGCCGACGTAAGCTTCTCCGATGGAGGGAGCCTTCGGCGATTGCGTCGCGCAAGAAACCAGGAAGACCAACAGAAAACAAATTGCAGCGCGATGCGGTGTCACGAGCAGTGATTTCTGCTGCTAGTGTAACAGTAATGGCCGAAGATCCGGCACAACAACGGGCGGAACAACCCGACGACTTCTACTGCCCGCGCTGCCAGGTGGCGGTAGCCGATCCGCTGGTGTGCGGCGATTGCGCCGCCATTATCTGCCGCCGCTGCGGTGCGCCGCTGGAGCGGGTGGACGAGCTGGGAATCGGTTAGGGAACCCAAGTCCGCAGGAACTTCACCGGATCGCCGGTTGGATTGATGGTGAACCGTTCGGCGCCGGCCGGCACCAGCCACGCTTCGCCTTCCCGGAATGGCTGATTGGCGATAGCGCCCATGCCGCTCAAGAAAATGAGAATGTGAAAACGCCGCGGTTCGGGCACGTATTCGAGAGGGATCACGATGCGCGCCAGTTCGGTATGAAAGTACTGGCAGTCTATCGGCAGCATCTGCGATTTGATGTTGCTGGCCTCCAGCGAAGCAACTTGCAAAGCTTGGTCCAAATGCAATTCGCGCCGGCGGCCGTAATCGTAGAGCCGGTACGTGATATCGGAATCCTGCTGGATCTCGCAGATGGCTAAGCCCGGGCCGATGGCGTGCACGGTGCCGGCCGGAACGAAGAAAGCGTCGCCGGCTTCGACCGTGATCCAATTCAGCAAATCTTCGATCTCGCCGCTCAAGGCGGCTTCATGCAGCTTTTCGCGGCTAACGGATTGGCGAAGCCCGAGGGCTAGGCGCGCGCCGGGATCGGCGCGAAGGATGTACCACATTTCGGTTTTCCCGAGCGAATTTTCGTGCGCCTTGGCGAAGGCGTCGTCCGGGTGCACCTGCACCGAGAGGCGCTCGGAAGTGAAGACGAATTTCACCAGCAAGGGAAGATCGGCCTCAAACCAGACTTCACCGATTTTGTTTTGCGAAGCCGGGAACCAGGGCGCCAGATCCTGGGCGCCCCAGATCTTCTCCAGAAATCTCGCCGGAAGACGGACCGGGGCGCTAGCGCTCACTGATGAAACGCCCGATGCGGTCGAGGCCGCGCTCCAATTCTTTCATTGAGGTCGCGTAGGAAATGCGGACGTGCTCGTTGGTTCCGAAAGCTTCGCCGGGAACGACGGCCACGTGGGCTTCGGCGAGCAGGCGTTCGGAGAACTGCAAGGCCGAAGTGATACCGTTGCGGAAACCGACCGAGATGTTCGGATAGGCGTAGAAAGCGCCCTTGGGTTCGGCGATCCTGACGCCGGGAATGGAACGCAGGCGTTTCACCACGAAATCGCGGCGCTTGCGATACTCGGCCAGCATCACGGGGATCGAATCCTGAGGGCCGCGTAAAGCTTCGATAGCGGCCTTTTGTGAAACTGAAGTTGGATTCGAAGTGGTGTGGCTTTGCAGCTTCATCATGGCGTCGATCAGCGATTTTGGAGCGAGCGCGAAGCCGATACGCCAGCCGGTCATGGAGTAGGTTTTGGAAAGCGATCCCGCGACGACGACATTTTCCTTGGCTCCGGGCATGGAGGCGATGGAGAACGGTTCGCCTTCATATAAGAAGCGGCAGTAGCACTCGTCGGTCATGAGCTGGATGCCGTGCTTCACCACCAGGTGGTAGATCTTCTCGAACTCGGCGCGGCTCAGTACCGACCCGCTAGGATTGTTGGGCGAGTTGACGATCAGCAGTTTAGTCTTGTCGGTGATGTGGCGGGCGATCCCGTCCGCGGTGACTTGGAAACCATCGTCTTCGTCGGTCTGGACGAACACGCACTTGCCGCCGGCATAGTTGACAACGTCCTTATAAGTGACCCAGTAGGGCACGGGGATGACAACTTCGTCGCCCTCGGCGATGAGCGCCTGCATCAAATTGAAGATGGCGTGCTTGCCGCCGACGGTGACCATGCATTCGCCGGGCGCGTAGTTAGTGCCGTAGTCGTCGTGATGGCGCTGGCAGATGGCCTGCTTCAGCTCAAGTATGCCGCCGGTGGGGGTGTACTTGGTGAAGTTGGCATCGATGGCCGCGATGGCGGCGCGCTTGATGTTGTCGGGCGTGGGAAAATCGGGCTCGCCCGCGCCGAAATCCACGACGTCGATTCCTTCGCGCCGGAGGCGGTCAGCTTCGGCCGCGACTTTCATGGTGGACGATTCGCTGATCCGGGAAATGCGCTCGGCTAGATCAAAAGTGGCGTGCATGGAAGGTGTCAAGGTTGTCAGGGTTCTCCTAAGAGTCTTCTTCTTAGTCTACCTTCTACCGAGGGTGGGACGAGGCCGCGGATATTTCCGCCCAATCGGATAACTTCCTTGACCAGCCGTGAGCTGATGAAGGAGTGGGCTTCGCCGGCCATGAGGAACACGGTTTCGATGTCGGGCGCGAGGCGTCGATTCATGAGCGCCATCTGCAATTCGTACTCGTAGTCGGAGATGGCGCGAATGCCGCGCACGATGACGCTGGCGCCGTGCTCGGCCGCGTAGCTGACCAGCAAGCCGTCGAAGGAAACTACTTCGACGTTGGCGCAGCCTTGGACCACTTCATGGAGCATTTCGATGCGCTCTTCGACGGTGAAGAGCGGCTGCTTCTCGTCGTTGCGGAGGATGGCGATGATGAGCTTGTCGAAAAGCGCTGACGCTCGGTGGATAAGATCCAGGTGGCCGCTGGTGATGGGGTCGAAGGATCCGGGATAAATGGCGACAACGGTGGCGGGTTTTGGTCTCAAGGTTGGCTCTCGTGGACGGGGCGAGGGGGCATCGGTGGGTTAGTGTAGCAGAATAGAGGGAATGGCAACTATCTCGGAAGCGCGCAGTCCCGCGCAAACTAAACCGGCAGCGGAGCCGGCCCATCTTTTCGCGCCGATGGAAATTCGCGGAGTGCGATTGCGGAATCGTATCGGCGTTTCGCCGATGTGCCAATATTCGAGCACGGACGGCTACGCGAATGATTGGCACTTTGTGCATTTGGGAAGCCGGGCGGTGGGTGGCGCGGCGATGGTTATGGCGGAGGCGGCCGCGGTTTTGCCGGAGGCGCGCATCAGCCCGGAGGATCTGGGGATCTGGTCGGACGGGCACGTTGCGATGCTGGCGCGCATATTCCGGTTCATCGAAGAGCAGGGTGCGGTGCCGGCGATGCAACTGGCGCACGCCGGGCGCAAGGCCAGCACGGACGTTCCCTGGAAAGGCGGGAAGCCGCTGGCGGAAGCAGAAGGAGGGTGGCGGCCGATCTTCGCGCCCAGTGCGGTGCCGTTCTCCGATAAATACGCGGTGCCGGAGATGTTGGATGAGCGAGGGATCGCGCGCGTGGTAGAGGCGTTCGCGGCGGCGGCGCGGCGGGCGTTAGAAGCGGGCGCGAGGATTCTGGAGATCCATTCGGCGCATGGTTATTTGTTGCACGAGTTTTTGTCGCCCTTGAGTAATTTTCGAACTGACGGTTACGGGGGAAGTTTTGAGAACCGGACGCGCGCGCTGCGGGAAGTGGTGCAGGCGGTGCGAGCAGTTTGGCCGGCCAGCCAGCCGCTGTTTGTGCGGATTTCGTCGACCGATTGGGCGGAAGGAGGCTGGACGGGCGACGATTCGGCGCGATTGGCCGCGCAGTTGGGGCCTTTGGGCGTGGATCTGATCGATTGTTCATCGGCTGCGATACTGCCTGATATTCGAATACCGGTGGGCCCAGGATTTCAGGTTCCTTTCGCGGAGAAAATTCGCAAAGAAAGCGGCGTGCTGACGGCCGCGGTGGGGCTGATCACTTCGCCGCAGCAGGCGGATCATATCGTGCGAACCGGGCAAGCCGACCTGGTTTTTCTCGCACGGGAATTGCTGCGCGATCCTTATTGGCCATTGCGGGCGGCGGATGAGTTGCGGCAGGACGGGCCTTGGCCGAAACAATATCTGCGGGCGAAGCGAACATAGCGGTGTTGGGGTGCTGAGCGCGCGTTAGTTTCCGGCCTGCAGGGTTCGAGCCTCGTCGGTGCGTGAATAATCGAGTGCGCGCGAGGTGTCAATGTGTGTCTGACGCTGGGCGTGGGCGTCGATTTCCGGTTGCGAAAAAACGAAGCCATCTTCTGAGGAACCCGCGCAAAACGGAGCGCGGCGCGAAGCAGTTCCTGACACACACGGTGGTGCGCGCCGCACCCTTTGCGCTTGAGCTGGCTCGTAGGGAATGCCTTTGTGTTTATGGGCTTCCGAGATTGCGGCGGCGGTCTTGAGGTCGCGTTCGCGGTGGCCGAGGCGTTCGGCTTGGATTTCGCGGAGCTGATTGAGAGCTTTTTGGAACTGGCGCGAGAGGCGCGCGCCGTGAAGGCCGAGCATCGAGAGAGTGCGCATGGCGCCGTCGATGTCAACCTCGATTGCTTTGCCGGCGCGTTTCAGCAGATTGGCTTCGAGGGCAGGGATGCGGTTGAGGCGCCAGGCGGTGTCGGCCAGTTCCTGAGTGAGCTGCGTTTCGGTTGGAGTGGCCGGGCGGTATTCGTCGACGAACCGGCGGCAGTGTTGCTCGTAAGCAGCCTGATCTTCGGAGGGCAAAACCGGAGTGCGGCTCAAGAGGCCGTGTCGTAACGCGTTTTGGGAAGAGCGCGCTTTACCTTCCTCGGTGCGGGGGCCGGTGGAATGCTCGGAATTGGCGCGATTGATGGCGGTGCGGTCGATGGCTGGAAGAGCTGACATTGGGATGGTCCTTTCGAGTCTGGAATAACACGATGGCTCGCGAGGCGCGGCGGGTTCGGCGCGGAGGTTGTTGAGTCGAAGGGGAAGAAATGGTCGGAAGAGCCGTGACTGAATCAGGACTGGTAGGTGAGGGAGGGGAACCAATCGGCGCCGCGGCCTTCTGGGGTGAGGTCGAGGAGATTCCAGAGCGGCCACAGCATATCTATGTGGCGCTGGTTTTGGCCTTTGTCGGGCGGCATGAATTGAAGTTCGGTGGCGTAGGAGTGATAAATTTTGCCCTTGCGGCGGACTAACACGTTGAGCATCGGCAATTGGCCTCCGTCGGGGGCTTCGCCGTGATAGTCGCGGTTGTAGGTGTTGTTGGCTGAGGAAAGCAGACGGAGACGGCGCCAGCCACGGGTTTGGGCGAACTCGCGGAGGCGGGCGATGGGC
>DATJWJ010000032.1:0-34886 GCA_035501355.1 Bryobacteraceae bacterium
GCGTTCATCATTGAGCCAGTGCAAGGTGAAGCCGGATTTTTGGCGGTTCCGGCGCGTTTCCTTAGGCGAATTCGAGAACTATGCGATCAACACGGCATTGTGATGATCGCCGACGAAGTGCAATGCGGATGCGGAAGGACCGGGCGGATGTTCGCAGTGGAGCACTACGGCATCGTGCCGGACATGATCGTGACCGCGAAATCGCTGGGAGCGGGCATGCCGATTGGCGCGGTCACCGGACGGGCGGAGATTATGGACTCCGCGCATTTGGGAGGAGTCGGCAGCACGTACGGCGGAAGCCCGGTAGCATGCGCGGCGGCGCTGGAGGCTTTGAAGATGATCCGCCAGCCGGAGTTTTTGGCGCACGCGAATCATTTGGGCGCCGTGATGCGGGAGGTTATGGAGAGCTGGAAAACACGCTGGCCGGTAATCGGCGACGTACGCGGCCTGGGCCCCATGCTGCTGGTGGAGCTGGTGGCCGACCGCGAAAGTAGAGCGCCGCTTGCGCCCGACATTACGTTGCGGATCATCCGCCGCGCAGTCGCAAACGGCGTTCTGCTGATTCGCGCTGGGTTGTTCAGCAACTGCATCCGTTTTCTCCCGCCGCTTAATATGCCGGCGGACATGCTGCGGGAAGGGCTGGACGCGGTGGGCCGTACGATTGAGGCCGGCGTGATGGAGAACGCTGGCGCGGTTCCAGCAGGTGTGGCACGATGAGCAACATTTATCAGCAGTCGATCGGCGGTGAATGGCGCGCTGCGTCCAACGGAGGCACGTGGGATGTTGTGAACCCGGCTACCGAGGAAGTTGTCCGAACGGTGCCCTTCGGCAATGCCGAGGATTGCAGGCTGGCTATCGAGGCCGCGCACGATGCTTTTCCACGCTGGTCGCAAAAGACCGCGTACGAACGAGCGGCCTCGTTGAAACAGGCCGCTGAATTGATGCGCCAGCGCAGTGCCGATCTCGCGCGGATAACGGTGCTCGAAAGCGGCAAGCCTCTGGTGCAGGCCAAAGGCGAATGGGGTGTCGCGGCGGACTTGTTCGAGTGGTTCGCCGAAGAAGCCAAGCGCGCCTATGGCCGATGGGTGCCGTCGCGCAATGCGGCCAAGCGCGAGTTCGTCGTCAAGCAGCCGTTGGGAGTGGTGGGGCTCATTACCGCATGGAATTTTCCCGCCTACAACGTGGCGCGCGCGGGCGCTGCGGCATTGGCGGCCGGATGCACCGTGGTGATGCGTCCGTCCGAGTACACGCCGATGACGGCCATGGAAATGGTCAACATTCTGGTGGAAGCCGGGCTCAACTCGGGCGAAGTAAATCTGATCAGCGGCGAGCCGGAGAGCATGGGGCAGGAGATGCTCGGCAATCCCAAATGCGCCAAGATCCACTTCACCGGCAGCCCGCGCGTGGGCAAGCTACTTATGGATGGAGCTTCGAAAACCGTAAAGCGGCTATCGCTCGAACTCGGCGGCAACGCGCCGGTGCTGATCTTTCCGGATGTCGATCTGGAACAGGTTGCGGCTAGCGCGGTAACGGCCAAGTTTCGAAACGGCGGCCAGGTCTGTATTTCACCGCAGCGTTTTTTTGTGCACGATGCCGTTGCTAAAAAGTTCACCGACTGCGCGACTGCGTTGGTGTCCAAGCTCAGACTCGGAAACGGGCTGGAACCGGAATCGAACGTCGGGCCGCTCATCAATGCCCGGCAGCGGGATCGCGTGGAAGAGATGGTGGCGGGCGCGCGGAGCACCGGTGCGGCGGTCTGCATCGGAGGAAAGCGTCCTGCCGACCGGCCGCGCGGCTACTTCTATGAGGCCACGGTGATGACCGGCGTTTCTCCGGAGGCGCCCTTGTTTCAGAACGAGATCTTCGGGCCGGTGATGCCGATCGCCAGTTTCGCGGACACCGATCGAGCCATCGCACAAGCCAACAGCACTCGCTATGGGTTGGCCGCTTATGTCTGGACGAACGATCTTCGCACCGCTATGCGGGCCGCTGAGCGCTTGGAATTTGGCATGGTGGGCGTGAACGAATGGACGCCGCAGAGCACCGAGGTGCCGTTCAGTGGTTGGAAAGAGAGCGGGCTGGGACGCGAGTCCGGCGCCGAGGGTCTCGACGAATACCTGGAGACCAAACTGATCGCCTTCGGCGGCCTCGTTTAGCCCACCCAGATGCTCTTGACGTTGACGAACTCGCGAATGCCGGGTGTTCCCAATTCGCGGCCGTAGCCGGAATTTTTCACGCCGCCAAAAGGAACACGCGGGTCGGACGCCACCATGGCGTTGATGAACACCTGGCCGGACTCGATGCCCTCGATGAATAACTGCTGCTCGGCCGGATCTTGGGTCCAGGCGCTCGCGCCCAGGCCGAATGGCGTTGAGTTGGCGACTTCGATGGCTTCGCGCGCGTCCTTCACGCGGAACAGCATCGCGACCGGGCCGAAAAATTCCTCGCAAGAGACTGGCGACGACCGCGGAACATCGGCCAGCGCGGTGGGTTCGTAAGTGAGCGACCCGCCGCTGACACGGCGTCCACCGGTCAACAATCGTGCGCCTGCTGAAACCGCGCGCTGGACCTGATCTTCCAGATCCGCCAGGATTTGCTCCGTCGCCAGAGGGCCCAGTTCGGTGGAAGGGTCCATGGGATCGCCGACCTTGAGCGCGCGCATCTGCTGGACGAACTCGCGCTCGCAAGAATCATAGATCGCATCGGCGATGATAAAGCGTTTGGCAGCGATGCAGGACTGGCCGTTGTTGATGACGCGAGCCTTGACCGCGGTGCTGACGGCATCTTTTAAGTTGGCGCTTGGCATGATGATGAACGGATCGCTGCCGCCCAGCTCGAGCACGGTCTTCTTAATATGTTGCCCGGCATGGCTGGCGACGGATCGTCCGGCCGGTTCGCTGCCAGTTAGCGTGACGGCGGCCACGCGATCGTCGGCAATCACGCCGGCAACTTTGCTGGAGCCGATGAGCAGCGTTTGGAAAACGCCTTCGGGAAAGCCCGCGCGCAGGAAGATCTCTTCAATCGCCAGAGCGCACTGCGGGACGTTCGAAGCATGTTTCAGCAAGCCCGTGTTGCCCGCCATCAGGGCCGGGGCAGCGAAGCGGAAAACCTGCCAGAAGGGGAAGTTCCAGGGCATCACCGCCAGAACCGGACCGAGCGGCTCATAGCGGACGAAGCTGCGTGAGGCATTGGTCGGGATAGGCTTTTGCGCCAGCGCCTGTTCGCCGTTTTCGGCGTAATAGCGGCATACCCAGGCGCACTTCTTGGCCTCGGCTTCAGCCGCCGAAATGGTTTTCCCCATCTCCACTGTCATCAGCGCGCCGAAGCGCGATTTCTCGGACTCGATGATCCGGGAGGCTTCCAGCAGCTTCGCGGCACGATCCGCAAAGGATGTTTTGCGGTGCGCGAGAAACGCGCGGTGAGCAAGGTCCAGGCGCCGCTCCAACTCGCGATCCGAAATAGGTTCAAACGTCTTAACCGTCACGCCATCGAATGGATTGACAGAAGCGATCATGTGGGAATAATCTCCTGCGGCCCTGTCGCGGGCCTCTTTAGCGAATAATAGCGAAACAAGACGCCGGCCAGTCCTAGGATGGCAGCCAGCGTAATCAACATTTTCAACTCGAACGACCAGATGGAAGCGATCTGGCGAGAGGGCACAAACGCCATGGCGAAACCAAAGCTGGTCATCGCGAAACCGGCCACCGAGCCAGCGCGCAGGACGGCGCGTCCGAAATACACGCGCTGCATGTCGCGAGCGAAAGCCCGGCGCAGCAGCGATGCGAAAAGGTAAAGATACGAGATCATCTGCAAGGCCACGGAAAGATCCAGCAAGGTCAGATAGGCTTCCTGCACGGAGGCTCCGGCGAAGCTCATGGTGATGATGGCCGACGCGAGCAGTCCGAACATCGCGAGCGCAACGTAGGGCGAGCCGTGTCGGGGATGGATTTTTCCGAGCGATTGGGGCAGGTAGCGATCGAGTCCGGAAACAAACAGGATGCGCGCCGATCCACTGACCCAGGCGGATGTCGAGCCGGCGATGGAAGCGATCATCAGAACAGCCAGCGGGAGCAGCATCCATCCCAAGCTGAGGCCGGCGCTCATCTTGTCGATGGCTTGCATGGTGCCCTGGACCAGAACCATCTGGGAGGATGGCACGGCCAGGGCCAACGATGCGGTGGCGCCCACATACGCGATGGCGCACAGAATTCCGCCCAGCAAGATAGCGCGCGGGAAAGTGCGGCGCGGGTCGCGAACCTCATCGCCCATGACCGGTCCGATCTCCAGCCCCACCATCGCCAGGCAAACCACACCGATGGTGGAGTAGGGAAGATTGGACAGCTTGCGAATCGAGAGATCGTTCCAAGGGATTGTGTGTCCGGGCGTGGAGGCGATGATCACAGCCAGCACCATAAGCACTACCGCGATGATCAACGCGCCCACTCCGCCGATATTGTTGACCCATTTGCCGACGCCCAGACCGCGGATGTTCGCCAGCACGGTTAGCCACAGCAGCGCATTGGTCAGCATCCAAAAGAACAGTCGGCTTTGAGCCAGCGGGGAGTGCGCGCCGAAGATATAGGCTGTGATTCCGGTGACGTAGAACAGCAGCGACGGTACGAAGAACAGGTTAGTCATCCAGTAGGCCCAGCCGCACAGGAAGCCGTGAAAATCGCCGTAGGTTTCCTTGGTCCAGAGATACAAGCCGCCCTCGCCGGGCATCCGCTCACCCAGTTCGATGACCGCGATGCCTTGGGGCAGGAAGAAGAACAGGATCGCTGCGGCCCAGAGCCATACCGCGCGCAGTCCTTCGGCGGCGGCCACGGGAAGGACATTCAGATTAACGATGGCAACGAGGTAGAGCCAGGTCAGATCCCCTACGCCCAGCGCGCGGACCAGCGAGGCCGGAGATCCTGTCGCGTTGAGGGATGCACTAGTGTTGGGAGCCGCCAAAGCCGATCCTTACAATAATTCTGAAATGTTAACCGAGTATAGAGCTTTGGGCAAGCGCGATGCAATCGGAAATTGCCTGAGCGCTCAACGCGAAGCCGAGGTAGAATACTTCTTCGGTTGAAATATCCTAAATCCAAGTAGAAGGGGATAAAAAGTTGGGGGTGAGTCGAAAAACTGACCGCGTTACAAGTCCAGCAAAAAAGAATGCCGGCAAGCAGCAATTCGTGATCCGCGAATCGTTGAAAATCGGCACGGTGGCGCGGCGCTTGGGGATCTCAGCATCTTTGTTGCGGGCCTGGGAAAAGATGGGGCTGGCGCGCCCGGTTCGAACCGGCAGCAATTATCGCATGTACACCAGCGAAGATCTGCGTGTACTGCGGCGGGCGGTGTACTTCCGTCGCATGCGCGGCCTGAACGCTCCGGCCATACTGGACCGGCTGCGGCAAGAAGGATTGCTCAATCACCACAACCATTCGGCTCCAGAGCAGCCGTCGTTGGGGCCGCATCTCAGGAGACTTCGGTTGCAGCGCGGCGAATCGCTGGCCACGGTGGCGCAGGCGGTGGACGTTTCGGTTGGATTTCTGAGCAATCTCGAACGATCGCAAAGCGGCGCATCGGTGGGGATCATGCGCCGGTTGGCGCGGTATTACGGCTTGAATATTCTGGATTTCTTCGGCGACACCGCCGCTTCCTCGCCGCTCATCCGCCCGCACGAGCGCCGGGTGCTGCCGGGCGGCGAAGGCGTCCAGATGGAGTTGCTGGCCTCCGGAAAAATCACCATGGAGCCGCACTTGTTTCGGGTCGCTCCGGGCGCCGGCAGCGGCGACCGCTACTCGCATGACGGCGAGGAATTCCTGTACCTGGTCAGCGGCCAGTTGGTGATTTTTCTCGAGAACCAGGAATATCGCCTGCGAGCCGGCGACAGCTTTTACTTTGACAGCAAGACTCCGCATCGGTGGCACAATCCAGGCAAAAAAGAGACCAAGATTGTTTGGATTAATACTCCGCCGACTTTCTGAAGCCGCTCCCGATCAAACACCGATCAGTTCGTTTACCGCGCGGTACGCCTGATCGATGGCTTGGTCCGTGTAAGCCGCCGCAGCTGCGTCCGAATTAGCGATGGTGATTCGTCCAAACGGCTTGCGTCCGATCTCGCACGGCGATTGTCCTTTGGGCCATTCCGGATCCCAGAGATAGTTGTACTCGTAGGCGTAACCGTGCGGCCAGCGGTTGACCGTGATGGCCAGGATGTCGCGTGCCGGGTCAAAGCCTCCCGCGCCTACGGTTCGAGCGAATTGATCGCGAATATTGCGTTCGAAAATCGAGAACGGCGTCGCCAGCAGTTCGGCGTGCCCGGCGCGCTGCTGATCTCTGGCCGATAGTCCGGGCTTGCAAGGCTCCCGGCCAGTCCGCACCAGGATGGGTTCCTCGGGCGCGATCTTGGGACGATAATCGCCGATGTTGGTGGGCGCTTCCAGGTTCAGACCCTGGGTGTACATGCCGGGGCACGAGACGCCGCGAATGCCCATTTTCTTGAAGGCTGTCCAATTCGCAACCTCGATGGCGATGTAGCACAGCGGCACTTTCACGCCGTACAGCAGCGCTTCCTTTTGCTTGGCCGGAAGTTCCGGAATGATGTAGGGGATGGTCATGTTCCAGTTGGCCATGACGACTCCCTTGGCGCGCACAGTGTAGGCTTTCTTGTCGCGTCCGTAGACGACCTCGACCTCTTTGCTCGAGGCGGGATTGCCGACGTGCTTGGCCGCCACCACCGTGCTGCTCAAACGGATGCGTATATGCGAATCGGGATGATCCAGCTTGCTGTAATCGACCTTGGCGGTGACGCTATCCTCGGCCGTGTGGCCCGGCATGGAGCCCGGCACCAGCGCACGCACCAGCATGCGGGCGATGGATGCGTTGCCGTCGGGAAAATGATATTCGTACGGTTTCTTGGGCACGTGTTCGCCATAAGCCGTGAAGCTCATGCGCTTGGTTGGGCCCGGCGCGATGTTCATTCCTTGGAATCCGGGATAACGCGGCCACACTTCCAGCGCGCCTACCGCGTCGATGCCCACGGCGTATAGACCATGCGTGCGTTTCTGATAATACGGAATTACTTCCGGGCTCACCTTGACGTAACTCAGAAGGAAGTCTTTGTAGCTGATGCGCGACAGCTTGTCCTTCTTTTCGTCCGACGTCATGCCTGGCATGTAGTCGACTTTGTCTTCCTGAAGACGGCGAATATCCTCACGCGCCTTCGCGGAGAATGGCGTTTTTGCCAGCCATTCGGACCAGGTCATGGAGGATGCGCCGCCCCCGCGGCCACGCCCGGCGCCTGCTGGAGTTCCGATCACCAAGCGATCTTCACCGAACGTTTCTTTGTCGAAAAAAGTCGCCTGCTGGAGACCTTGGAACGCCGTGCGATCGGCTAGCTTTTCGGATTCGGCCTCCAGTTTGACCGGGTCGATTCCCAATTCCGTAAGCAGCCCGCGAGCGACATCGCTATAGTCGAAGGGCGATTCGATGCTCATGGTGCCGCCGTTGGTGAGCAGCACACCGCCGCCCCGTGGCCGAAATTCATTCCGCTTGGCGTGGCCGCCGAAATCGTCGTGGTTGTCGAGGATCAGGATGCGCGCGGAAGGATTGTGCTTCCGGTAGAAATACGCCGCTGCCAGGCCGCTGATGCCTCCGCCGACCACCACCAGATCGTAGGTCTCGCGAGTACTTACCGGTGTGCCGGCCGTTTTCCAAAAAGTTCCGTCGCGCAGCGCGTGGGCGACCTCGTAGGAGCCGTCGTGGCTGCCGCGCATTCCCGTGAGCAGCGGCGGATAATAGCCGGCTTCGTCCTGCGCGGCTGCGCGAGCGTTAGAGGCTCCGATTAATGCCGCGCCCGCGCCGACCGCAACACCGTTTAGGAAGTCGCGACGGGTGATGGGACGGTCCATTCCAAGGTCGCGGTCGCTGGAGGAATGCCGATCTCGATGGTCCATTCAGAAATGTCCTCAGGATTCCAATCGTAGCGCCAATTGACGCGCGCGGGCGGATCCCAAGAGATTCGCCGAGAAATGTCCTGGGTCCGCAATACTTCCCTTACATGCGTGGTACGAGAGCCGTCGTTCTGCTGATGCTAGCCGGCTGCCTGGGTTTCCAAGCTAGCGCTTCCAGCTATACTCTGGTGACCGAACCGGACCAGGGACTGACTCCTATCTACAACTTCATCAGTTCGGCCAAGAGCACGCTGGACATGACCATGTACGAACTTACTGACACGCAGGTTGAACAGTTACTCGCACAAGCGGCGGCGTCGGGCGTAAGAGTGCGCGTCATTCTCGATCAGAATCTCGAAAAAAGCAGCAACACCGCTGCGTACAACTATCTCAGCGCGCGGGGCGTCGCAGTGCATTGGGCCAATCCGAACTACTCCGCAACCCATCAAAAGACAATCACGGTGGATGGTTCCACCAGCGCGATCATGACGCTGAACCTGACGTCGCAATATTATTCGACCAGCCGGGACTTCGCGGTGATTGAGAACGATCCCAGCGACGTGGCAGCCATCGAATCAACCTTCAATGCCGATTTTTCCAACAGCGCGGTTCAGCCGCCGGCCGGAGACGATCTCGTATGGAGCCCCACCGACTCGCAATCGGTGATTCTCGGCGTCATTAATTCCGCTCACCAAAGCCTGATGGTGGAAAACGAGGAGATGGGCGACACGAACGTTGTCAATGCGCTGGGGAACGCGGCCGGACGGGGTGTGCTGGTGCAGGTTATCATGACCAACACCAGCAACAATTACTCGACGGAGTTCACCCAGCTTGTAGCGGCGGGCATTGAGGTCTCGACGTACGCTTCCAATGCGCCGCTTTACATTCACGCCAAAGTAATCCTGGCCGACAGCGGCGCGCCCGGCGCTCAGGTGTTCATTGGATCCGAGAATTTTTCCAGCGCTTCGTTGACAAGAAATCGCGAGCTTGGACTCACTATTTCCGATCCGGCGATCATGCAATCCATCGACGGCACGCTCACCCGCGATTTCATGGGGGGCACTCCCTGGGCAGGCAGCCAACCGGGACTCGCTATCGTCAACGGCGCCAGTTTGCAGCCTGGCCTCGCCTCCGCTGGATGGATCACGATCTTCGGTACGAATCTCGCACCAGTCACGGACGATTGGACCAATTCCATCGTCAACGGGCAACTGCCGACGTCGCTGGACGGAGTGACCGTGACCGTCGGCGGCCAGCCCGCATATCTCGCTTACATCAGCCCAACGCAGATCAATGCCGTCGCTCCGGAGATCACCACGGGCACTGTATTAGTAACGGTCGATGCTCCCAAGCGCACGATGCGAGCGATGGCCACTGCTCAAAGCCTCCAGCCGGCATTTTTTCAGTGGGGTAACTACGCAGTGGCGACACACTTGGACTACAGCTCCGCGCCTCACGCGGCTCCTGGCGAGGCGATCATTCTCTGGGGCACAGGTTTTGGTCCGACAGTTCCGCCCGCACCTATGGGCACCGAGGCGCCTTCCGGTGTGTCGTACGATACTGCCAGCCCGGTCAACGTGACTTTGGGAAACACGCCAGTCATCGTCTATGGCGCCAGCCTGGCGCCTGGATTCGCCGCGCTTTACCAAGTCGCCATCCAGATTCCGGAATCCCTAGCTGACGGGGATTACCCGGTGGTTGCGACGGTTTCCGGCGTGCCGTCGCCTTCGAGCGTGCTGCTCACCGTGCGCAAGTGATCCAGGCGCTCCTTCATCAAAACACTTGAGAAAAAAATCACGCGTATAGCACTGGCTGATTACTGAACATGAAGCTTCATTCCCTCCGGCTCGCCGCACTAGCTCTGTTGTGCGGACCCTTCCTGGCGGCGCAGCCCGCCGACGATACGCTGCTCAAGCAGGTTATTATCTTCGGCCGGCATGGCGTGCGATCGCCTATTTTGCCAAACAAGGCCCTCAACTTTCTCTCCGCAACGCAATATCCGACGTTCACCGACACGTCGGGCAATCCCCTGGGCGTTGGGGTCTTGACCCCCAACGGCGGAGCGATTGAGACCCTTCTGGGCGGCTACTTCCGTCAGTGGCTCATACAACAGGAACTGTTGACCGGCAATGACTCGGCCGACGCCAACTTCGTATACTTCCGCGCCACCGACACTCCGCTGATCACTGACACTGCCAAGGCCTTCTGGAACGGTCTGCTGCCGGCGGGCGGCGCGCCCAACATTAACGTGGTGCCGGGCAATGACCCACTGTTCAATCCCGTAGGCGCTGGCGTCGCGCTGCTGGATTACCCGATGGCGCTAGCGGCCGTCAACGGACGTCTGGGCGGTAACCCGCAGGCGTTGGCCACCGCCTACGCCCCCGAACTGGCGCTCACGCGCTCGGTTTTGTTCAACTATGCCGTCAACGCAAATCCCGTTCCCTTGGCTCCGGCAGGTAAGATGGACGCCGCCGAGGAAGCCATCACGCTGGCAACCGGAGATAGCACTTTACCCGTGAGCATCGGAGGACTGACCGATGTGATTACAGCTATCGATCCTTTCGTCATGGAGTACGCCAATGGAATGCCGGACGCGGAAGTTGGCTGGGGCCAGTTGACCGCCGGCAGCGTCAACCAGACTTTCCGCTTGTACAATCTGCTCCTCGATCTGGAGTTTCGCACGCCCTATCTGGCGCGCGTGCAGAGTTCCAACCTGGCTTCGCACATCGTCCGATCCATGGTGCAGGCAGCCACCGGGAATACGCCCGGCGGCGCGTTGGGGACTCCCTCCACCAAAGTGATCGCGCTGATTGCTTCGAATACCAATATCACTGGGGTGGCGGGCCTGTTCCACCTGGATTGGCTGCTGCCCAGTTACGAAGCCGACGTGGCTGCTCCGAGCGGCGCACTGGTGTTCGAACTTCGCCAATCGCAGTCCAGTGGCGAGTACATTGTGCGCGCCTCTTATATCGCGCAGACCATGGACCAACTTCGCAATGTCACGCCGCTCACGCTCAATGCGCCGCCGGCTAGCGCACCGGTCTTTATCCCTGGTTGCAGCGTCGATAATGCCACCTTCGACTGCCCGCTGGGGAGATTCGTCCGGGTTGCAAACCAGGTGATTGACCCATTTTCGGCTGACTTTGTGAACTGAGGAGAACGAATGAATGACCCCGGGTCCGGCCCGCGAGACGGCTCCGAAATCCACCTGCCTAGAAAGAACTTTCTCCGCATGTTGGTGGCTGGAGTCGGATTGCTGGCGCCTGCCAGCATAGCGGCGCGGGCCCAATCGCATCGTCCCGAAAGCGGAGAGAACCCTTCTGCAGCCGGGGCTGAAGGCGCCACCAAAGTGTTGATCATCCGCCATGCGGAAAAGCCGGCGGGACAAATCAGCGGCGTGGATGAGTCCGGAAACGCCGATCCCAACTCCCTGATCCCGCAGGGCTGGCAGAGAACGGGGGCGCTGTTCCCTTGAATAGCACCACGGCGCCGCAGACTTGGCCGAGCGCCCGTTTCGACGTGGTGTGGGTCTTCGATATCAATCCAGCCACCAATACGTACACCTTCAATCAGCTTCCTCAACTTCTGTTGCAGGGCGATCTGCCAACCCCGATTCCGCCGGCTTGACGAATGTGCGCTATATTCGAGAAAACTTCGCCACTTTAAGTCAAAGTGAGTTAAAATCAGCTTAGCTCCGTCCGGAGTTGCACGATAATCGAGCGCCGAAGCCTTCGGCAGCTCTCCAGAATCCACGCGAATTTTCCTTGCGGCTGGAACCACGTGCTCCAAGGAGCCTCAAACAATGACAAGGATGGGCGATCGTTTTCCGTTTCGATCGGCGGCCCTGACGTTCGCGCTGGCTGCTTTCGGCACGCTGGCCTATGCGCAATCCAAGCCTCCAGCACTCCCCAATACCGGTCAAGATCTAACGCCGCTGGGAACGCTGCAGACCTTGAACCCCGACATAACCGACAATCCAAATTGGCTGGCTACTGGCGCCGTTACTTCCGTAGTCAGTCCGTTGGGCGGCATCATGCTAGTCCTGACTAGCGGGTTCAACCGCATCTACAACAATCCGCTAGTGGGTCTGCCGCTGCTCGCGGCGTGGACTGCCGCGGATTCCACCGAGCACGTGTTCGTCTACGACATTACGGGGCAGACTCCGGTCTTGAAGCAGGTAGTGCCGATTTCAATCACGATACCTTTGCCGACCGGTGCCAGGATACTGGGAAGTACGTTCAACGGAATCGTCTTCGATCCATCCGGCTTGGCGTTTTACGTGCCTGGCGGCCCGGACGACATTGTCCACATCTTTACTCTGAGCGCCAGCACAGGCATGTGGAGCGAAGCTGGAAATCTACCGATTAACCTCGGCCACGGTCCGTTGGGAGGGCTGGGACTGAACGCGACCAGCACATCGGGCCCCGTACCAATAAACGAACAAGTTTCCGTGACGCCCTGCGCCGCCGGAGTGGCTATTTCGAGCGACGGCAAGACCCTGGTTGTCGTGAACTATGCCAACGATTCGATCACGGTGTTGAATCGGGGCACTGGGAATTACACCAATTGGGTGAAGAGAGCGGAACTCGATCTGCGCCCTGGCAAGAGCGATCCATCGAAGGCTGGCGTGCCGGGCGGTGAATATCCTTTTTGGGTGGTTATCAAGGATAAAGGAGTGAGTCCGATCGCTTATGTGTCCAGCATCCGCGATCGCGAAATCGACGTAGTGAGTTTGACCGGAAAGCCGGCGGTAATCGCCCGAATCCCTGTAAAGGGCCAGCCCAACAAGATGACGCTGAATGCGGCCCAGTCGCTGCTGTACGTCGCCGACGACCAGTCTGACACCGTTGAGGTGATCGATACCGCCAAGAACGCCGTGGTGGAAAGCATCCCCGTCGTCACGCCGCTGCTGCCTTCGAGACTCGCGCAGTATAAGGGCGCGAACCCCAACAGTGTGACACTGTCGCCGGATGAGACGCAGCTCTATGTGACCGACGGCAACCTGAACTGCGTCTCCGTGATTGCATTGAACGGGACCAACAGCGGAGACCAGGTAATTGGCCTTATTCCGACAGGTTGGTATCCGAACTCATCCAGTTTCAGTCCCGATGGCAGCTCCATGTATGTGGTCAATTCAAAGTCGCCGACGGGTGCGAATCCCGACTGGTGCTATGGCGGCTATGGACCGGGGCCGCCTGCGAAGAACTGCATGACAACGAATGAATATAACCCGCAGCGGACCAAAGCCGGCTTGCAGAGCTTCCAGCTTCCCAGCGCAACGCAGCTCACGGGGCTGACGGCGCAGGTAATCGCCAACGATCGTTTCACCAGCACCGAGAGCGACAGCGACGCCGCGGTGATGGCGGCCGTGCACAGCGTCATCCAGCACGTAATCTTCATCCTCAAGGAAAACCGGACGTACGACCAGATTCTGGGGGACTTGAAAACGCTGGACGGTAAACCGATCGGCAATGGCTATCCCGCATTGACTGAGTTTGGAGAGATGAATACGCCCAATCAACATAGCCTGGCCCGAACCTTCGTTACGCTCGATAACTTCATGGACAGCGCCGAGGTCAGCTTTGACGGCTGGCTGTGGAGCACTTCGGCGCAGGCGCCCGACATGGTCCAAAAAGAATGGCCGATCGCCTACGCCTATCGCGGCCTCAGCGACGAGTCTGCGGGTTTGAATCGCAATGTCAATGTCGGTATTGCGACCGTCGCCGGGCGCCAAGACGCCAATCCGCTGACGCCCGCCGATCCGGATCTGTTACCCGGCCAAACCGACGTAACTGCGCCGGACGGGCCGAACAATCAAATCAATACCGGCTATTTGTGGGATTCCGCGCTGCGCGCTGGCCTCACCGTTCGCAACTATGGCTTCTTCGTGGATACCACTCGTTACAATACGCCCACCGACCAGATTCCTCTGTCGCGCAACCCTAGCCAAACCGGGACCATCATGGGCATCCCCACCAATGTTGCTCTGACCCCCTACACGGATCCGTTCTTCCGCGGTTTCGACAACGCGTATCCGGATTTTTACCGCTACCAGGAATGGTCCCGGGAGTTCGATTCCAACTATGGTGTCAGCGGCCTGCCGGCGCTGAGCCTGGTGCGCTTCATGCACGATCACACCGGGAACTTCGTGGCAGGGAGCGGAGGCACACCGCCCGGCGCGATTGATGGCCTGACCACTCCGGAACTGCAGGTGGCCGATAATGACTATGCGGTAGGCATGCTAGTGCAGAAGATCGCAGGCAGCCGGTACGCTAACAACACTCTGATCTTTGTGGTGGAGGACGACGCTCAGGATGGCGGCGACCACGTGGATTCGCACCGCACTACTGCCTACATCGTTGGCCCCTACGTAAAGCAAGGCGCGGTGATCTCCACGCCGTACAATACCCTGAACTTCCTGCGCACCATGGAAGAGGTTCTGGGCCTGCCTCCGATGAACCTGAACGACGCCGTCGCCGCGCCCATGGCGGATGTCTTTAACATGACCGCCCTCACGAATAAGCAGCCGGGTCCCTGGAGTTTTACGGCCGCTCCTTCGGCCTACCTCTATAATTCGCAGCTGGTGCTGCCGCCGCGGCCTGCTGGCTTGATCGTGCCCAAGCCCACGCACAATGCGAAGTACTGGGCGCGCGTCACCAAAGGAATGGACTTTTCGGACGCGGATCTTGTCGATCCCACGGAGTTCAACCGCGTGCTCTGGAAGGGGCTGATGGGCAAGAAGCCTTATCCGGCTGCGTTGACGGGTACGCATCCGCGCGCGGACCGCGACGACGACGACCGGTAAGCGACCGGCCGGGGCCAGATCGTTTGAAGCGGGCGACGTTGGGTTATATACTCGCCTATATGCTGCGGCTCACACTTGTTCTGCTGCCTCTAGCGCTCTACGGAGCCCCACCGTCGGGAGAAGCCGTCTATCAGAAGCGCTGCTCGGGCTGCCACGAGCAAATGAGTCCGCGCATTCCGCATCGCGAGGCGCTCCAGAAGATGCCCTCCACGCGAATTCTGCGCGCTCTCGATTCGGGCGCCATGATGTCCATCGCGTTTACCATGAGCCGCGAAGACCGGATCGCCGTTGCGTCGTACTTGGGAACCGACGCGGCAGTTCCAGGGCCGCCGGCTTCGGCGTTCTGTTCGGATCGCAGCGTCAAGCTCGCGGCCACGCCCAAATTCGTGTGGAACGGATGGAGTCCAGCATCGAGCAACGCGCGCTTTCAGCCGGCCGATGCAGCCAAGTTGAGCATCGATCAAGTGCGCGGGCTCAGGCTGAAATGGGCCTTTGGCTTCGACGGCGACGCGACGGCTTTTGCCCCTCCCACCGTGATCGACGGGCAGATGTTCATCGGCAGCGCGGGCGGGTTGATCCACGCGTTGCACGCCGATAGCGGATGCTTGCAGTGGGTGTTTCAGGCCAACGGACCGGTGCGGTCTTCAATCGTATCGGCACCGCTGGACGGACAGCATGCCCTGCTGTTCGGCGACATGACGGGCTGGTTCTACGCGCTCCAGGCCGAAACGGGCAAGCTGCTGTGGAAAAAACACATCGAAACGCACGACTCCACGCGCCTAACGGGCGGCCCGACGGCGTACAACGGAACCGTGTACGTCCCGGTGGCGTCGTGGGAGGAAACGCGCTCGGGCGATCCGGATTACGCGTGCTGTACATTCCGTGGGAGCGTAGTGGCTCTTCGCGTCCGCGATGGCGAGCAATTGTGGAAGACCTACATGACCGCCGAGCCGAAGGAGACTGGGAAGAACGCGCGCGGGATTTCGCGATTTGGACCTTCCGGTGTGGGCGTCTGGTCCGCGCCGACGCTGGATGCCAAACGCGGCTTGCTGTATGTGACCACGGGTGACAACTATTCGCTGCCGGCCACTGAGACCAGCGACGCCGTCATCGCGCTGGACCTGGCGACGGGAAATATGGTTTGGTCCAAACAGATCACGGCAGCGGACGTTTTTAACGGCGCCTGCGGGCGCGACCCCGGCAGTTGCGGCGAGAAGCCTGGTCCGGACTTTGACTTTGGCTCCTCTGCGATTCTTGTGACCGCGCCGGACGGCCGCGAATTGCTGCTGGCCGGCCAGAAATCGGGAATCGTCTGGGCGCTCGATCCGGCCAAGAAAGGCGAGATCGTTTGGCAGACTCGCGTCGGCGAGGGTGGCTTAAACGGTGGCGTGCAGTGGGGCATGTCAACGGACGGCCAGCGCGTTTATGCCGCTGTCTCCGACGTGCACCGTTCGCGCAATACGAACGCTCTGGATGCGCGCCGCATTGTCCCCGATCCGAAAAAAGGCGGCGGGCTAACGGCACTGCGCATCGCGGACGGTAGCGAGATTTGGCACGTCACGCCCGCGCCGTGTCCCGACAATGCACCGGCGGGCTGCAGTCCCGCTCAGCCTGGTGCCGTCACTGGCATTCCCGGAGTGGTGTTTGCGACGTCGGTGGACGGACACATCCGCGCGCATGCCGCCGAGGACGGGAAGCTGCTGTGGGATTTCGACACCGCGCGCGAGTTTGAAACCGTAAACGGCGTAAAGGCCAGCGGCGGTTCCATCGAAGGCCCCGGCGCGGTAGTAGCGAATGGCATGGTCTTCATTACTTCCGGCTATCCACGCAATGGCGGCATGCCGGGCAACGTCCTGCTGGCGTTCGCGAGCGAGTAGCGCGACTCAAGGAGGCACAGAATATGAGAGTAGCGATCTTTGCATTGCTCTTAGGGAGCGTCCTCCAGGCAGCCGATGATCCGGATCACACTGCCGGAGCTTTGAACGGTCGCGCATGGAGCAAAATGGGTACGCCAATGCGGTCGGCATACCTTCAGGGCGCGTATGAAGGAGACGGTCTCTGCCGCGTTATTGCGAACGCGACCATCGGCTGGCCAACCTCACTAACGTTCGAAGAAATCGAACAGGCGTTGGACCTTTTTTATAAGGAACCGACGAACGCTTCGATACCGGTGCTGATAGGCGGTGTCTACTATGTGAAACGCAAGGCAGAGGGAGCCAGTGAGGCCGAACTGAAGCAACTGGAAGTGGACCTGCGGAAGCGATCGCACTGAAATCTCGAGCAGGAGGGAGCGGTGGCGGTTTTCAATCTGGTCGGATTCGAAGAGGGCGGTGTTATGCAAAGCCAAGGCAGCGACAACCTTCGCCTAGTCTGCCTAATCGAGGGCGGCGGCAAGCTTGCAGTCTGGGGTCGAACATGAGAGCGTAAGAACATCGATAGGGTTCTAGGTGCAGGAATGCCATGCCAGGTGGAATGCGAAACGATCGCCCCCAGCGCATGGGCGATACAGAAAGGTCACAGCTGCTGGGTTCCCGAAGGCAGAATCCTTAAAGTTTTATTGAAGTAGCTACGGTGTGACCGTGACCGTCACATTCTGGTAAGTGAACAGCGATCCATCGCTGGCGACCGCGCGCAGAACGTAAGTGCCCGGCTCGGTGAACGTGACCTGCGTGGTCCATTTGCCGTCCGGTGGCGGCTCGGGAATCACGTAGGGAGGCGACCACGGGGAATTGCCCCACATGCGGCTATCGGTCCAGGTCTTCATTTGCTCTGGATCGAATTGCACCGCCGAGGCTTTCCCTCGGTAGACGATCCAGGACAAACGCAAACCGGGGCCGCTTTCCATGACCAACGCGGTAGGGGGCCGGCTGGCTGCGCTGACAATGCCGGCCGCGCGCTCAGGCTTCTGGTCAGCCGGATCCAACGGCTTTCCAGGGTGACGCGGCTGCGGCTTGCCGTCGCGCCTTCCGGGCAAGTTGTCGGGATCGCCGGCGAGTGCGACTAGCGTCATCGCCTCTCCGAGTTTGACGGTCCGAGTCGCATCGCCCGCTACCTCGAGTTCGGGCGGAATGTTCTCTCGAAGCTCATCCCGGAGGCTCCCGAAATCGCCGCCGACCTCGGTGGAGATCACCTGCTTATCGATCTGATAATCGCTCTTGAGCGACGCGAAAGCTTTCTCCGATCGGCCGCGCGTGGTGAGCGTCCAGATCAGTTCTTTATTGCCGAAATCCTTGGGCACGCGAACTGTGAACAGAAACGGATTGCGGCGCGGATAAAAGTGCGTCGGCTGGCCTTGATCGGGACCGCCCGGTTCGATATTGTTGTCCGCGCCGATGGGCACGTCGAACTCTTCCAGCCAGTTCATATTGATGTAGCCGAAGTACAAGCTGAAGGAGCCATCCTCGTTCGGCATCCATCCTTCATAAGTTGGCCCGACACGCTGGCCTTTGGAATAGGTGAAGCGCGTTTGAGCGGTGGCAACGTGCGCGAGCAGCAGGGCCGCCGCGAGAATCGTACCTCGAGACATTCTTTAATTCCTTATTGATTGCCTTGCGCCGCCGGGATCGGATCGCTCTTTATCAAAGCAGCACCGGTCGCTATGGGCTTGGCCGGCGGGGCAGGTGCCCAGCACAGCGGGCAGCCGATATCATAATCGTTTCGGCTTCTCATGCTCGCACGGCGCTTGGCCATTTCGGCCTGGAATTGCTCGTCGGTTAACGAGACGGAATAACCCAAATCGATGAACATGTTGGCGATCGACCGGCGGCCGCCGCCAAACCAGTTGCGTTCGTCGGCTGGGTTCTTATTGGCAGCGGTCGTGTCCAGGAAACCGATCAGGTGAACCACGGTGCCCTTGGGCAGCAGCGGCGCCGCGTCGTCGTCGTACACGTACTGCTTTACCCAGTTGTGGTCGTAGCCGACGCAGCTCAGCGTCATGATGTTGTATCCCCAACTCGCCTCCAGACACATGCGCACGCCCGGCGCGTGCAGATGCGGTTCGAACGCGATGATCTTGGTGTTTTCCGTGAGCACGGCGTAGGAGTGAAGCTGCTGCCCGGACTGATTCGGCAGTACGTCGATGTCGATGCCATCACCCAGGCGCAGGCTGGAGCGCTTATAGATTGGCTTATAGCCGACCGGGAAGAACTTGAACGCGAATTCCAGGTGCGCCTTGGTTTCGCGGCCATTGGAGTGGATGTGGCCCGCGGTCAGCGCCAGCTTGGAATGAGCTGCCAGCAGGCGGCCGGATTCGGGCGGAAAGATATCGGCATTGCGACCCACTTCGTGGATGGGCCAAACCGTTCCGCCGCCTTCACCGTTGTCACCAGCGGTGCTGGAATAATTCATGTGGTGGAAGACGAAGCGCCCGCCGACGGTTTTGGTGGGACCGCTCTTGGGAACGTCGTTGACTTCCTTGACCTCGACCGCTGAAACATAGCGGTCCTCCGTAAGGCCGGTCGGAATCAACCCAATGTCGCCCCACCAATCGGGACCGCTGGCTGGAACCGTGACGTCTTTAGATTTCACCACCAGGTCGGGTTCACCGATGGTCCACTTCTCGTCGTCATCGAACTTGCGGGCAGGCGGGGCATCGGCGGGGTTGCCGCGCGGCGCGCCGTTGTCGGCCCACTTCATTATCTTGGCTAATTCCACCTCGTCAAGTGACGGATCGCCCTTGAATTTCTGGATGCCGATGTCTTTTTCGACAAACCACGGAGGCATCACTCCGGCGTGCGGGCCCAGGTGTGTGCGTTCTTTGATGGCGCGCGCCCACGGTCGGACTTCTTCGTAGGTGATGAGCGACATCGGGCCGGCGCCGGCGGGCCGGTGACAATCCTGACAACTGCGCTGCAGGATCGGCACGATATCCTTATTGAACGTAACGTCGCCGGAACTGCTGCTTGATTGGGCTCGCCCAGCTACCGACGCGAAGAGGCCTACCAGGATAGCTAAAAGCCATCCGAAAGAACGTCTGACGTTGACATCCATCGCACACCTCCGTGTGGATGCCTGCACGACCCAGGTGGTCTGTTTTGGTTATCCCCGGACACCATGCAGCATTCTAGTCAGTATATACCGGGATTTGCCGGATTGGTATGGGGCCTGCAGGCCGAAGGACCCGGTTATCGTTGGCTGGTTAAGTTGCCCTGCTTTGCTTTTCGCGCCGCCACTTCTGCTTTGAACTCCTCGTCACTGAGGGTGTAGTAGTTCAGCCAAAGCCGCGACATGTCGTCGCTGGTGCGATTCCCGAATCCAACCCAATTCCTCGGGTCGGGATTCCAGGGATTCTTGGTCGAGTTGTCATGCCAGCTGGTTTGGTGGATGATCGTGCCGGCGGGCAATAGCGGGGCCACGTCGTCGGCGTAGTTATACACGATTTGCCATCCGAAATTGTAATGACTCACGCAATTCAGCGTCTGCACCGTCATGTTGGGATAGATGGCTTCGATGCATTGCGCCTTACCGCGATTGTGCATGTGCGGCATGTAGCTGGTGAGCCGTGTCGCCTTGTCCAGCTTGAAATACGCGTCGGACCGCACGTTGTCCGCGCCGGCGGGGATGTCCAGATCGTCGTTGTTGGGAGACAGTACGGTGGTCATGACGTGTTTGGGCACGTAGCCTTTGGGATAAAACACGAAAGCTACTTGCGACCGGTCCACAATCTCGCGCCCCACGGCATGATAGTGCATATTGAACCGGATGCGCGACCCGGCTTTCATGAGTTTGCCGGCGCCATCGGGATAAATGTCGCCATTTTTTCCGACCGCGTACTCGTTTAGCGTGCCGCCTTCCGTACCGCCATCGTCTGAAACCAGGCTGGTCACCGCATGATGGACCACTTTGACGCCGCCGCCGGGGGAGGGCTTGGTCTCGACGGCCTTGATGTATCGGTCCTCGGTCAGGCCGGAGTCGGAAATGAAGTTGCCCCACCAATCGGAGTTCTCCGGTTTCACGGTAAATGAGACGGGCATGGATACGATTAAGTCCGGCGTTCCGATGTGCCACTTGTCCACGTCTTCGAATTTACGCGGAGGCGGCATATCGGCCGGATTGCCCTCCGGCGCTCCGGAATCCACCCAAGCGGCGATGGTTGCGACCTCTTTGTCGGTGAGAGACGGATCATCCTTGAACTTACGTATCCCGACATTCTTGTCGACGAACCAAGGCGGCATTTCCCGCTGCACAACTTTCTGCTTGATCGACTTAGCCCATGGGCGCGCTTCCTGGTAAGTCACCAGTGACATCGGAGCCATACTTTCCGCGCGGTGGCAGTTTTGGCAGGAGCGCTGGAGGATGGGCGCGATGTCTTTGGTGAAGGTGATCTGATCTTGGGTCGCCTTGGCCGGTATTTGCGCGAGCGCTACCCCGGCGGTTATGAACATCGCCGGAACAAGTCTCATCGTCATTGCCCACCTCCCTTGGATCGAATGCTTTAGTGCGCTGGCTGCACGGTTACGTTCACGTCTAGCGGCGTGACGAGAATGCCATCGTCGGCGTAGGCTCGCAGCCGGTATGATCCTGGCTGGCTGAAAGTCACGTTAGTAGTTGCCTTGCCGCTGAGCGGGCCGCTCGAGTTACTCTCGCCCGGCGGCGCGGCCTTAATGACTGGCACCTTCATCGGTTCGATGGTAACAGTTCCCGGAGTTCCTCTATAAACCACCCAGGTAACTCCCAGCCTAACTCCTGGATCGAGCTTTACTACCGCCTGAGTCAACGGGTTTTCAGGGCGGGGCATTTCAGCCGAACCGCCGCCGCGCGAAAGAATTCCGCCATCGGAGTCTCGCACGACATTGGCCTGCGCGCCCGGCCGCCGTGCCCGCGGGATCGGAAGGCCGTCATCGCTTACCTCAACCGTCAAAGCCAGCGGCTCGCCCACAGTCACAGTTCGTTGAGCCGATCCCACCATCTCGATCGCCGGCGGCCGATCAGGCTGCTCAGGATACGTCATGTCGCCCGGACCGCCCCGGTTCTCCTGATACACCAGGTTGCCGAGCTCCCAGACCGGCAACAGAGTGCCGTAGGCTTTTTCGGTGCGGCCTCGCGAGGTGAGCGTCCACACCAGATCTTTTTGTCCCCAGTCGCTCGGAACTCTCACCTTGAACACGAATTGCTGCCGGCGCCGGTAGAAAAAAGTCGGCTGCCCTTGATCCGGAGCGCCTGGCTCGATCTTGTTGTCCGAACCGATCGGAATTTCGACCTGCTCCTCGTAATTCCGATTCATATAGCCGAAGACCATGTTGAAGGAGCCGTCGGCGTTGTGCTCCCAGCCTTCAAAGACGGGAACCACGTTTTGGCCGGCAGCAAATCGTTCTTGCGCGTCAGAACGCACGGGCGAGACCAGCAGAAGGGCCGTCGCTACGCCGAAGAATGCGACCCATTTAAGGGGGATCATGCCAGTCTCAGCGACAGTCTATCATAGCGTTCTGATTGCCAAAAATCCGGTGGTGGGTCAACTTGAGATTTGAGGCCGCCATGACGCATCACCATTTGCAACAATTACGAAGTACCGGGAAAGGAGAATTACAACAATGAAGTATGAGCAATGGCGAACGATGAAAAAAATTGCCACGCTATCCGTTGGAATGCTCATTGCGATTGGTAGTTCCACGGATGCTCGTGCGCAGATTTCCACTAGGCAGCAACAAGCCGAGCAGGATGCGCTGGACGCAAAGACTCCCAAGCTGAACTACACCGAGGAAGTGCTTCAGCTACTTGTTCCTGGCATGACCATGGGCGAAACGGTCGGCGTCGACATCAATTCCCAAAATCATATTTTTGTCTATTCCCGTACGAATCCGCAGGGCATCGCCCGCGGCGGCACTGCGGCGATGCTGTGGGAGTTCGACCAGAACGGCAAGTTCATCAAGGAATGGGGGCCGCACAATTACGCCGCGTCCTTCGCGCACTCTGTCCGGGTCGATAAGAACGACAATGTCTGGCAGGTTGACGAAGGCTCGGGCATGATCGTCAAATACAGTCCCCAGGCGGTTCCGCTCGAACAATTCGGACGCACGCCGGAAGCCATCGACTATCTGGAAGCGAGCGTGGAAAAGCAGGGCCGCGGTTTCGAAGGCGAGGCGCGCCGGGAGGAACACCCTGTGGAAATGGTTAAAAAGCTGCATCCTGACGGCGGGGTGGGCACTTTCAATCGTCCCACTGATGTAGCCTGGGATTCCGCGGGCAATGTCTTCGTCAGTGACGGCTACGGCAATTCACGCGTGGTGAAGATCGCGCCCGGCGGCCATTGGCTGAAATGGGTGGGTACATGGGGCACAGGTCCCAACCAGTTCAACATCGTTCACAGCGTGGCGGTCGATAATCAGGACAATGTCTACGCCGCTGACCGCAACAATCATCGCATCCAGGTGTACGACGACGATCTCAACTTCAAGAAATCCATCACCGGCATAGGCGCGCCCTGGGGTTTGTGCATCCCAAAAGCCGACGCCGGCGGCCGGCATTATATCTTCAGCTCCGACGGTACGTCGGGCCGCTTGTACAAGATCGATCTCGACAGCGGCAAGGTGGTAGGTTGGGCGCAGACCAGCCTGGGTCGCGGAGAGGACGATGCTGGAAGGCTAATCCACGAGATCGGCTGCAAGGATCCAAACGTGGTCTATCTCGGTTCGGCGATTCTATGGAACGTCACCAAGGTAACCATCCAGTAGAAGTTTCTATGAGTCCGCGCTCTTTCAACCTAAGCCGCTGCTAAATTCGGCTAACTGGGTTGCCGGACCACAATGACGTAGATGGCCATGGCCACCCCGACTACCGCTAAAATCACCGCGACGGCGAGCGCCAGAGATGACGGCCGATTGATCGTACGCCCGCCCTCATTCAATGCATGCACCAGACGAATGTGATTGCGCGCGCAGATAATGTTGACCACCACCCCGAGTACGATCAGAGCGGTTCCAAACCAGAACGATGGTCCATAAGGCCGTGCCTGAAAATTCGAGTGCTCCGTCTGCAGGGCCTGGATAAACAAACCGAAGCGCGCCACGACAAAACCGAATCCCATGAGCGCGAGCCCGGTGCGAATCCAAGCCAGAAAAGTTCGTTCCGCGGCCAGATAATCGCTGGGACTGCCGGTCGGTCGTTCTGCCATCTTTTCACTATGCCAGGAAGTTGATTAAGGTAGGATCGGATTGGAGGAAGCCGGACTTGCAAGCGGGGCTGAAACTGACCGACATCGAAAAGCGCGAGCGTATCGTACAGCGTGCGGCGCAAGAGCTACGCAACGGCTTCTATGTCAATCTCGGCATCGGGATGCCGACCTTGATAGCCAATCACGTTCCGCCGGGAATCGAAGTTGTGCTGCAGGCCGAGAACGGGATGCTGGGTGTCGGTCCCTATCCCATCGAAGGCACCGAAGACGCGGATTTGATCAATGCCGGAAAGGAAACCGTCAGCGAATTGCCGGGCACGTCTTACAGCTCGAGCGCGGATTCTTTCGCCATGATCCGCGGCGGGCATATGGACCTCAGTATTCTGGGCGCTATGGAAGTCGACGAAAAGGGCAATCTGGCCAACTGGATGGTGCCCGGGAAAATGGTGAAGGGAATGGGCGGGGCGATGGACCTGGTGGCGGGAGCGCGGCGCGTCGTGGTCACGATGGAGCACGCCACCAAGCAAGGCGCGCCAAAAATTCTGAAGCGCTGCACACTGCCGCTGACTGGTCTCGAGGTAGTGGACTTGATCATTACCGAGATGGGCGTGATCCGCGTGACGCCGGAAGGGCTGGTGCTGGAGGAAATCGCGCCCGGCATCACGGTCGAGGACGTGCAGAGTGCCACCGAGCCCAGGCTGATTGTGAGTAAGACGCTGAAGGTGATGTCGTGAATAAGGTGGTGGCCAGCGCGGACGTGGCTGTCGCCGACATACTCGATGGAGCAACCATTATGGTTGGCGGTTTCGGGCTGTGTGGGAATCCCGAAAACCTGATCGAGGCGCTGGTTCGCAAGGGCGCCAAGGGGCTGCACACCATCGCCAACAATGTCGGTGTGGACGGCCAAGGCTTGGGTCTCTTGTTGAGTGCGGGAATGATCGTGTCGCACATCGGAAGCTATGTCGGCGAAAACAAGCTGCTCGAGCAACTGGTTCTGGAAGGCAAGATCGACTTGACGCTAATCCCGCAAGGTACGCTGGCCGAGCGAATTCGCGCCGGCGGCGCCGGGATTCCGGGCTTCTACACGCCGGCCGGTGTGGGGACCGTGGTGGCGGAGGGCAAGGAGCAGCGCGAATTCAATGGCCGTACCTATTTGCTGGAAACCGCGCTCCAGGCCGATTTCGCGCTAGTGAAGGCCTGGCGCGGCGACCGGATGGGCAATCTGGTCTACCGGAAAACCGCACGCAACTTTAATCCCATGATGGCGACCGCGGCCAAGATCACGATCGCCGAGGTGGAGGAGCTGGTCGAGCCCGGTGCGATTGACCCGGATCATGTGGTCACGCCGGGCATTTACGTCCAGCGCATCATCCAAGGCGAAAAGTACGAGAAACGCATCGAGCGCCGCACTGTTCGCAAGGCGTAGCGCATGGCAGAGCGCGTCACATCCGCCGCGCCCGGCGAAGCTGCTCAAGTTCTCGCTTCAGAGGCGCCCAATACTCGCGGTCGAGATGGCGTTCCGCCCGTTCTTCGTCTTCGAGCGACTTAGTAACTGCATCCACATCCCCGCGCAAGGCCTCCGCGACAGCAGGACGGCTAGTCCGCTGAGCTGCTTCTGGATATTGTTGGCTTACCTCGATCAGCAATTCGGGCGTTCGCAGCTCGCGCAGCCAAAACTCCACCGACTCGGGGGCGGGATCGCTCGAGCGCGTGAAATAACTTTGGTCCACCAGCCGGCGGATCATCGGCCAATCTTTGTCGCGTTGCGTTTTCTTGGCGAGTACCAAATCCTCCAGCGCCAGCGTGTCGATTTTTTCTCCGGCAACTTCGAAAGTTGTTCGGCGCTTCCATAATTCTTCGAACGAGGGCAGCCCTCTTAGCTGCGACATCAGATCGATCCTGAGACCGTTTACATCCGAGCGCTTGCATCGGAAGTGAACGGCATGTCCGCGCCGCAGGTTCTCAGGCGAGAGATCAGGGACGGCAACCGGTTCGGCTTTTAGTTCCGCCAGCGCGGCTCGCAGACGATCCAACTCATCGTCCTCGACCAGAACCAGCAGATCCAGATCGCGGCTAAACTCCGCCGCGCCGTAAAACACGCACGCCTGGCCGCCCATGAGCATAGTTCTCGCGCCACTCTTCCGGATCGAAGAAAGGGCTCTGAGTATCGGGCTCGGGCTCAAGCGAGCCTCCCAATGCCAGGTAGGTTTCCCAAAGCTTCATCGACTCCAGAAAGCGTTGTTCCGGAGTCAGCTTGCGCCATTCGGCCCATTCGTCTTCCGCTACGCCGCCGGCGTCAATCTCGCTCATCACCACGATCATATCGGATTCTATAAGCCCTGGAATCACGGAAACAAAAGACCAAAACCTGCGTCCAAGGAAAGCGCACTTGACATGATTCCCATTAAGCCGCTCGGTACTGTGGTACACTTTCAAAGAATTGCCCCATATCAACACTTCTTCTATGTTATTGATTTTAAAAAGATAACTGACCAAGAACCTAGTAATCCCTTAGTTTTCAACAACTTCCACCTTTAGCGAAGTCTACCGAAGATTCTAAGTGCACCCCAGGAGGAAACTCTGATGAAGAGCATGGTTATAGTAGCCGGTTTGATGGCGGTACCCGCAGTTGTTAGTCACGGACAAGAGTTGAACGGCGAAAAGACACGGGCCGCGGATCCCAGGCTGCTTCGACTGCAGCAATTCTTTGCAGCGCGGGATTGCCCATTGCGCGAAGTTGCCGCCGATTTCCTGGCGGCGGCCGACCGCAACGCACTGGACTGGCGCCTGCTTCCCAGCATTTCCATCATCGAATCCAGCGGAGGCAAGGATTACCGCAACAACAATGTCTTCGGATGGGACACCCCGCTGCAGAGCTTCGCTTCGGTGCGCGAAGGCATTCATTACGTCGCGGGGCAGTTGGCGCGATCGGACCTGTATAGGAACAAATCCCTGGACGGAAAATTGAGAACCTACAATCCCAATCCTGCGTACCCTCATAAGGTGAAGGCGGTCATGCGGGCCCTGGGGCCGAGCGATGTCCGCGTGGACACCTTGGATTGAACCCTGATCGAGCAAATCATCAGTATTGGTTAACTAGCGGCCCGGCGATCGTGGCCGCCCTGGCCGCCGCCAAGCTTCTCCTGCATCTTTACACCAGCCGGCACTACGGATATTTCGTCGACGAGTTGTATTACCTGGCGTGCGGCGACCACTTGGCTTGGGGTTACGTCGATCAGCCGCCGCTGATCGTGCTGCTGGCGAAAAGCAGTCGGATGATGTTGGGTGATTCGCTCGGAGCAATACGCTTTTTGCCCGTGCTGGCTGGGGCAGCGCTGGTATTCCTCACCGGATTCATGGCGCGCGAGTTGGGCGGAAAGCGCTTCGCGCAAGGCTTGGCGGCATTCACCATTCTGGCTGCGCCGGCATTCCTGGGGATTCACAATTTTCTCAGCATGAATGCTTTCGAGCCGCTTTTCTGGATGGGATGCGCCTACGTTCTGATCCGCATCGTCAAGACCGGCAACGAAAAGCTGTGGCTGTGGTTCGGCCTGCTCGCGGGAATGGGCCTGGAAAATAAGCATTCGATGCTGATTTTCGGCTTCGCGTTGATCGCCGGCCTGTTGCTGACGCCGCAGCGGAAATTCATGCGCAGCCCCTGGTTCTGGACGGCGGGGTTGCTGGCCTTTCTGATTTTCTTGCCGAACCTGCTGTGGAATATCCAGCATCATTTTCCTTTCCTGGAGCTGCAGGCCAACATCCGGCGCAATCAGCGCGACGTGGATATGCCGCCGCTGCGCCTTTTCGCTGAAGAGACGCTGGCGATGCTCCCTCTGAGCCTTCCGATTTGGGCAGCAGGCCTTTGGTATTACCTTCTCAGCGCCGCCGGCAAATCATTACGCGCGCTCGGTTATGCTTTTCTGATCGCGGCGGTCATCGTCATGACGCTGGACCCGCGGGTGTACTATTTATTCCCTGCGTTTCCGATGCTGATGGCCGCTGGCGCCGTGTTCTGGGAGACCTGGGTGGAAGCAAGACGTCTGGAATGGCTCAAGGTCGCTTATCCGGCCCTGATGCTTGTAATGGCCGCAGCTTTTGCCCCGCTGGCCGTTCCGCTGCTGCCGGTGCCGGAATATATTCGCTACACCAAAGCGACTCACTTGCAACAACCGCGCATCGAAAACAACCGGCTCGGTCCACTGCCGCAGCTTTTTGCCGATCAATTCGGATGGGAGGAAATGACGCAAGTGGTGGCGAGGGCTTACAACGCGCTCCCGCCGGAAGTGCGGGTGGGGACGGCCATCTTCGCCCAGAACTACGGCCAGGCCGGCGCCATCGATTTCTTTGGCCCCAAGTATGGGCTGCCGAAGGCAATCAGCGGCCACCAGTCTTATTTCCTATGGGGACCGCGCGGCTATAGTGGCGAAAGCGTGATCGTCATGGATGACCGCAAGGAGCGGCTCGAGCAGTTATTTTCAAGCGTCACAAAGGTGGGCCACGTTGAGCATCCTTATTCGATGCCTTATCAGCATTTCGACGTGTTTTATTGCCGTGGGATGAAGCAGCCGCTTAGCCAGCTCTGGCCGAGCATCAAAAACTGGAATTGAAGTTGCCGCCCGGCGGACCACTTGGACGGCGCGGCGCGCGCGATTAAAGCGTGATTCTTTCGAGCTTGCGGTACAGCGTTTTGCGTTCGATTCCGAGAATTTTCGCCGCGCGGCTTTTGTTGCCTCCGGTGGCGGCCAGGACCCGGCGAATGTGGTCGGCTTCGGTGTCCGCCAGGGTTTCGCTGGAGCTGTCGCGGGGCTCCGTCAATTCGATGGCCTCCTTAATTGCAGCCTCGTCGATCTTGCCCTGCGGCGCGAGAATGGTGAGCCGCTCCATCATATGCTGCAACTGGCGGACGTTTCCAGGCCAGCTATAATTCTCCAGCACCGCCAGGCCAGACGCCGTCAGCTTGGCCTGCTGGTTATAGCGCTCGTTGTATTTTTTCAGGAAATAATGCGCCAGCAGCGGGACATCTCCGCGGCGCTCCACCAGCGGCGGTAGTATGACGCGGACAACGTTCAGGCGATACCACAGATCCTCGCGGAATTTGCCTTCTTCCACCATCTTCTGCAGGTCGCGATTGGTGGCGGCGATCACGCGCACATCCACTTTTCTTCCGCGCGCCGAACCCAGCGGGCGAATCTCTTTCTCCTGCAAGAAACGCAGCAGGCTGAGCTGGAAGCCGAGCTCGAGATCGCCGATCTCGTCCAGGAAAACGGTGCCGTTGTTGGCGGCTTCGAACACGCCCATGCGGTCACGGTCGGCGCCGGTATAAGCGCCCTTGACCGCTCCGAATAGCTCGCTTTCGATCAGCGTGGGTGCGATAGAACCGCAATCCACCGGCACGAACGGCTGATTCGCGCGCGTGCTGTTGTTGTGGATCATGCGGGCGATCATTTCCTTGCCGGTTCCGGTTTCGCCTTCAATCAACACGGTGGCGTTGGTCGGCGCCACCAGCGAAATGGTCTTGTAGATTTCCACCATGCGGGGCGAGCTGCCGATCATCTCGCTGGGAGGAAGATCGTCGATCTCCGATTCCTTCTCGTCGTCCTGCTCGCTGGTAACGGCCTCGGCGCGCTTCACGGTGTCCAGCATTCGATCCAATTCGAACGGTTTGGCGATGTAATCGAAGGCGCCACCCTGCGTGGCCTTCATGACCGTCTCCATGGTGCCGCGAGCGGTCATAAGAATCACGGCGCAGTTGGGATTTTTCTGGCGCGCGGTCGCCAGCACATCCAGACCGGTTCGTTCATCCACGTAGATGTCGGTTATGACGATCGGGTAGACGTCGTTGCGCAGCCGCTCCAGGGCTTCGCGCGTGGAAGACACAGCGTCCACTGCGTAACCCTCCAGCTCCAGAAAGGTTGTGATCGTATTTCTGACAGACGAATCGTCTTCTACCACCAACAAACGTTGCACTGATGGATTACCTAATTCTTAGACTGACACAGTGGGAGGCTGGGGTGCACGCGAGCGGGCCGGTAACACGACCGTAAAGCACGACCCCTGGCCGGGTTGGCTGGTAACCTCCATCTTTCCTCCGTGATGGTGGACGATCTGTTCGACGATCGACAGCCCGATGCCGGTGCCGGCTTCTCCGGAGGCTTCGGCCCGCTGGGTGCGATAGAATTTCCGGAAGATTTGGCGCAATTCCTTGGCATCCATTCCAATTCCCTGATCCTGAACGGAAAGCCGGAGCCGGCCGGCATCCACGCGGCATGCCACCGTAATCTGGGTGGAGGAATTAGAATATTTCACCGCGTTAGTAAGTAAGTTATAGACGACATACTCCATTAATTCGCGATCGCCTTCTAGCGCGCCCTCGAGTTGTTGGATCTGAATCGAGATGTCCTTGCGTTCGGCCAGCGGGCGCGCCCGCTCGATACAAACCTGCACCAGCTCCAGCGCCGGGAAAGATTCTCGTTTCAATTCCAACTGGCCATCGGAGAGGCGCTCGACATCCAGAAAAGTCTGGATCATGCGCGCCAGTCGCTTGGATTCCTGATTGATCATGTCGGCGATCTGTTTGCTTTTCTCTTCGCTGAGCTTGTAGCGGCCCATCAGTTCGCTGGACCCCTGAATGGCGGTGAGCGGCGTACGCATTTCATGCGTGACGAAATGGATGGCTTGCTGATAGCGCTGGCGGTCGCTTTCGGCTTTGCGGAGCTGGCGCCGCACGATGAAATGCTGATAGCTGGCCGCGGCGGCGCAAGTGAGCCAGGCGGAGGCCAGCGGCGCGAAGTAGGGAAATACGATGCCGTAGCGGAAAGCGACAAAGGGCGTGAAATGCGCGGCCACCACCAGCATTCCGGCCGAAAGGTAAGCCGGCCATCCGGCCAGGAACGCGAAAATCAGCCCAGCCAACAAACCCGCGGCCAGCGAGAAACCGAGCACCGCCAGGTCCGAGGCGTCAGAAAGGAATTGCCCGCGCTCGAGCGTTTCGAAAAGCTGCGCGTTCACCTCCACTCCCGGAATTCGGCCCTGGCCGTAGGGTGTCGCCACGCGATCATAAGTGGCGGATATCGACGTAACGCCGATGAACACGACCTGACCGTTGAATCTAGCGGCCAACTCTGGCTTGTCCGCCAGGTCGCTCAGAGAAACTTCGGGGATTGGATCGGGCGTGTAAAGGACGCGCAACGGGCGATTGGCGCCACGACTTCGCGGAGCGGGGATCAATTCGCCGCCGATCTCGAGGTCGTCCGGCGATTCCAAGATTCTGCCGCCGCGCGCCAGATGAAATGCTTCCACCGCCAAGGCCCAATGTCGTTCCATCCCGCTGCGTTCCTCCAAAGGAATTTCGCGCGTGACCCCGTCAGTCGACAATTCGTCGGCGCGGTTGTGCCCCAATGCGGCCGCATATTGGCGGAACCCGGGGAGGGGATCTTCCCAACGGCCATTGTCCAAATGAGCCGCGAGAACGAGATTCTTGACGCCCTGCATGGCGCGCTCTAAGCGCTGGTCTTCGGCGGGATCGGTCCATGGATCGGCCAACAGTGCATCCAACGCCACCGCCTTCGGATTGGCGCGCTTCACCAGTTCAAACGCCTTGGCCCACATGCGGCGATAGCCGCCTACGCCGCCCATCGAGTTGAAGGTCTGGTCATCGATGGCCAGAATCACGGAATGAAACGGGCCGCCGGCCGCCGGAGGATGCAGGCGGAACATCCAGTCGTAGGCGTACTTGTCGATCTGGTTCGCCACTGCCGTCCAACCGGAAACGATTGCAACCGTCAGCGCGGCCGCCAGCACCGCGACGTAGCCCAGAGTTTGCTTAGCGGCTGGTGGCCTTTTCAATCTCGTCAGGCTCCTTGGCGAGCGCGGCGCTCAGAACTTTGGCTCCGTGCTCAGTTACCAGCACCACGTCTTCGATGCGTACGCCGATGTGTTCCTCGTCGATGTAAATTCCGGGCTCGATGGTGACCACCATGCCGGCCTCGAGCGGGCCGTCGATGTTCGGATCGTGCACGTCGATTCCAACCTGGTGGCCGATTCCATGGAGCATGTATTTTCCCAAGCCGGCGCCGTGCAGGTCCTTGCCATGCGCGTCCATATAATCCTTGGCAAGTTTGGTGAGCGTCTCGCCCTCTCCCGACAGCCGCGCGCCGGGTTTAAGTGCGGCAATCGCGGCCTTCTGCGCGCCCAGCACGATGGAATAGATCTCGCGCTGCCGTGCTGTGAACTTGCCTCCTACCGGAACCGTGCGCGTGATGTCGCTGGCATAGCTGGCGCACTCGGCAGCCGCGTCCATCACCACCAGCTCGCCGCGGTCCATCCTGCGTTGATTGGCCGAGTAATGCAGCACCGTGCTGTTGGGCCCGGAGCCCACGATGCTCGAATACGCCGGCCCTTCGCAGCCGTGTTCCAGGAAAACGTCTTCGAACGTTGCCGCAAGCTGGTATTCGTACAAGCCGGCGGCGATTCGCCGCCACACCGCGCGATGCGCTTCCATGCTGACGTCGGTGGAACGTTGAATGGCGGCGAGTTCGGCGGCCGATTTAGACACCCGCAGCCTGGTAATCCACGGCGCGGCATCTGAGATTTCGCGAAAAGGATAGCGAGCTTTCAGTTGTCCGGTGGACTCCCGGTTCAGCAGCGCGTAGAGCGCCTCGTTCGAATCCAGAGCCTTATCCAGCTCGCTCTCGAACTTTTCAACCGGCAGCACTTCTTCGAATCCGGTGATGGCCTGCGCGTCTTTATCTTCGGCCGACGATCTGCGGCCTTCGTAGTGTTCCTGCCGCTCGTTATGATGCGGGAGAAATAGCACCTCGCGTGTGGGCGTGATCAACAGCCGCGCACCCGGCTCGGTCCAGCCGGTCAGGTAATAAAAATTCGGTTCAGGGGTCGCGCGATAAATCTGATCGCGCGCTTCAGTATGTCCGAATAAGACCAGAACGCCGGGGAGCGTCTTGCGCAGATTGGCGCGGCGCGTACGATACTCCTCCGCCGGAAACTTGGCCGCGCCCGCGCATGCAAACAGCAATAGGGCGGCCAACGTTCGTCGCACCATGTCCAAAATGTACCAAGTTCGCGCTCGAATTTCCGGCTGGCCCGGCTGCGAAGGCAAAAAAAGCCCGGCGTTAAGGGGAGTGTAACGCCGGGCCTGGGGGGAAGGAGTGCTCGGAATTAGAAGCTTGGACTCGAGGCTGTCGCTGCCCGCGTCGCCTTCACCTTGGGCGTCGCAAGATAACCGACCACTTCGTTGTTCTTCACCTGGTTCACCACGATCTCGTACGGCTGGCGGTTCCCAGCGACATAGAGCTGCACCGGTTCATTGATGGTCTTATCCCGCTTCTCCACGATCTTGTCGTCCGCGTAAACGGCCAACGTGAAGCGGTTATGTTTGGGATCCGTCTTTCTGAGGATCAGCCGGATGTCGCCGACTTTTTGTGGGGCCTTGGTCTTGGACAAGTCAAACTCGAAATAATCGCGCGAGCCCAATTCCTTGAGCATCGCCAATTCTTTCCCGTTGGTGGCGATATCGCCGCTCATGACTCCCAAGTCGCCCACCATGCGCTTCAAGTCCGAGCCGTGCTGATCCACCGTGCTCGACACCTGATCTAGTTTGGTGTTGGTATCTTGCAGCTTGGTGCTGGCGTCCTGGAGCTTGCTGGATGTGTCTTGCTTCAAGTCGGAAAGCTGGCTCGCCACTTGCTGGTTCTCTTGCTCCAGTTCGCGGCGGCGTTCTTCCAGGCTCTGCGACAGCTGCGTGTTGCTGCGCTTAACGTCAGCGCGAGCTTGGCGCAGTGCGGCGGCCGTAGCGCCTTCCAGGTCGGACTTGAGCGCGGCCTGCATGGCGTCAAAACGCTGCTGGCTCAATTGCATTTCGGTGGAAGCGGCGTCGGTGAGTTTCCCGATCTGCTTCTCCGTGTTTTGCTGCAACGTCGCCAAGTCATGCGACTGGTGCTCGGCCCTTACCAACTGGTACACGTTGCCCGCCAGCGCGAGCGCAATTCCCGCGGCAAGAATCCACAGCACGCGCGGATGCGAATGTGTGCGCGGCGTATCATCCTGCATAGTCGAATTAGTAGCCGACATAGTATCCTCCTTGTTCTTTTCTCGTCCGTAACCGGGCGCTAACCAGGTTGCGAACTTGGCGAACGAAAGAGCAAAATACGTGCCAACCGGGATTTGTTTGAGCCTTCCGCGCCCTTGTTCTCATGTTGTCAACGCGGTATCGCGAAGTGCGGCCGGCCTGAAAAAAACCCTTGTGCAATTCAGCCAACGTGTAATGATTACCGTCTGACACAGTACCAGCAGGGCTAATTGAAACTTAGCCGACGTTGTTTGTCTGACGTTTGCGTGGACTAAGTACTAATTAGTACCCGTTAGTCATACTTCAACGCTGCGCTACTCGAGCCAGCCGCGCCAGCGACTTGGCCAGCGACATGGCAACCGCGCCCAATGAGATGTCCAGCACGTCCGCGATTTCGCGATACCGCAAGCCTTGGGCGCGCAGCCATAGGCAGCGCCGATCCTGCTCCGGCAGAGCGCGAATAACTGCAGTTAAGCTTTTCAACCTTTGTTGATCCGCGGCCTGCTCTTCAGGCCCTGGCGCCGGATCGAGGACCACCCATTGCTCGGGAGCGGGGCAAGAACTCTTGATTCTGTTCAAACGCTTCAAGCCCAAATTGTGCGCTACGCGAAACATCCAACCGCGCAAATGCTCGCGCGGCTTTCCACGGCGCAGATGCTCAAACAGCGCCAGAAAGGCTTCTTGCACGATCTCCTCGCCGTCCTGGACCGGCAAGCCCAGCGTCACTAAGTACCTGAGCAGCGGCACGCGCAATTGATCGAATAGCGCCACCACCTCGGCCTCCAGATGCTCCCGCGCCAGCAGCTGGCCGGCGGACGCGGCCTGCGGTAGCTCGAAGCTAAAGGCTGTTGTGGGCGGCGTATCGGCCATTACCTTGCTTGTTCTTCGACTCTAGCGTCACAAGCGCCCATTGCGCAATCCGGCCAGCCGCGCTTTCCGTGGCCCATA
>DATJWJ010000033.1:0-19059 GCA_035501355.1 Bryobacteraceae bacterium
TGCCCGTGTCCTGCTGAGGAAAGAATCCCTTGGGAATCTTGATGTAAAGATATACGCTGACCCCCACGGTCAGGCCCAGGACGATCATTACCGGCACGGTCTGATTCAAGACCACCTGCAAGGCCGAGCCGTAGGTGGACAGGACCCATTGGAAGATCCGCTCTCCGAAATTGTAGAGCTTGCCGTGTTTCTGGTTACCCTTCAACATGCGCGCGCACATCATGGGAGTGGCGGTCAGAGAAACCAGCAAGGACATGAAGATCGAAACGGCCAGCACTACCGCGAATTCGCGGAACAGGCGGCCCACAATGCCGGGCATCAGCAGAATGGGGATGAAGACCGCTATGAGCGAGATGCTCATGGATAGAACCGTGAAGCCGATCTCCTGAGCGCCGCGCAAGGCCGCCGCCATGGGCTTCATTCCATGCTCGATGTGGCGAGTGATATTTTCGATCACCACGATCGCGTCGTCCACCACGAATCCAGTCGCGATCGCCAGTCCCATTAACGACAGGTTGTCCAGCGTGTATCCCGCCAGATACATGACGCTGAAAGTGCCGATCAGAGAAACCGGGACTGAGATGCTGGGAATGATGGTGGCCGGCAGATTGCGCAGAAAAACGAACACCACCAGGATCACCAGCACGATGGAAATGATCATGTTGCGCTGCGCGTCATGCACCGAAGAGCGGATGGTTAGCGTGCGGTCCGTGTCGACGTTGAGCTGGACGTTGGGCGGCAGCGTGGCGCGGAACTGCGGCAGCAGCGCTTTGATGCGGTCCACCGTGTCGATGATGTTGGCGTTGGGCTGGCGGCTCACCTGCAGCAGTACCGCCGGCTTTCCGTTGGACAGGCCCATGTTGCGGACATCTTCGGTGCCATCCACCACCCGGCCCAGGTCCGACAAGCGCACCGGCGCGTTGTTACGATAGACGACGATCAGATCCCTGTAATCCTTGGCCTGCAATAGCTGATCGGTGGCCGAGAGGCCCCAGCGCATATTGTTGTCGCTGATCTCGCCCTGCGGCTTATTCGCGTTGGCGCCCTGCAGGAACGTTCCGATTTGGTCCAGCCCGACGTTGTATTTGGAAACCGGCTGCGGATTTACTTCCACCCGAACGGCTGGCAGAGCGCTGCCGCCGACGTTGACCGAGCCCACACCCTTCACCTGCGACAGCTTCTGCGCAAAAATCGAGGAGGCGATGTCGTACAACTGCGGCTTGGGTACGACGTCGGAAGTCATCGAGAGGATGATAATCGGCGCGTCCGCGGGATTCGCTTTGCGGTAACGGGGATTGGTGGGGAGATTGGCGGGCAGATAACCCGCTGCGGCGTTGATGGCGGCCTGCACGTCGCGAGCGGCGGCGTTGATGTCGCGGCTCAAGTCGAATTGCAACACCACGGTCGCCGAGCCAACCGAACTGGAGGAGGTCATCTCGGTGACTCCGGCAATGCGTGTGAATTGCTTTTCAAGCGGCGTGGCCACCGACGCCGCCATCACCTCCGGGCTTCCGCCCGGCAAACCGGCGCTGACAAAGATGGTTGGAAAATCGATCTGCGGCAGCGGCGCCACCGGCAGCAGCCTATAGGCCACGGCTCCGGCCAGCACGATCGCGATGATCAGCAGAGTGGTGGCTACCGGCCTTCGGATGAAGGGCGCCGAAATGCTGCCGTTGCTCATATCTCCGCCAGCGAAAGGTCGTCCTCAACCGTATTCTTGCCGCGAAGCCGAGCCACCCAGCTTGCAATCCGTCCAAACCAGAGATAAATCACCGGGGTGGTGAACAGCGTCAGCACCTGGCTGATCAGCAATCCGCCGATGATGGTAATGCCCAGCGGTTTGCGCAGCTCGCTGCCGACGCCGCTGCCGAAGGCCAAGGGCACCGCACCTAACAAAGCCGCCATGGTGGTCATCATGATCGGACGGAAGCGCAACAAACACGCGCGATAAATGGCTTCTTCCGGCGTCATGCCTTCATTGCGTTCGGCTTCCAGCGCGAAGTCGATCATCATGATGGCATTCTTCTTGACGATACCGATCAGCAGGATGATGCCGATGAGCGCAATAACATCCAAATCCTTGTGGAAGAGCATCAGCGCGGCGATGGCGCCCACGCCGGCCGAGGGCAATGTCGACAGAATCGTGAGCGGATGAATGTAGCTTTCGTACAACACGCCTAGCACGATGTATACCGTCACAATGGCCGCCAGAATCAGCAGCGATTCGTTGGCCAGCGAGTTCTCAAACGCTCGGGCCGTGCCCTGGAAAGTAGGCTCGATGCTGGCCGGCATCCCCAGGCTCTTGGTGGCCTGCCGGATATGGTCCACGGCCGCACCCAGTGAAGCGCCCGGGGCCAGATTGAAGGACATCGTCACCACCGGAAACTGGGCCTGGTGGTTAATCGTAATCGGAGTCTTGACCGGGACGGCTCGCGTAAAAGAGCCCAGCGGCGCCTGGGCAATCGGAGCCGCACCCGTAAGAGCGGTGTTCGTCCCGGCCAGAGCGATGGTCGACGCGAGATTCTGCGAGGCCGCGCCGATCTGCACGTAAATATCCCGAAGCGCGGTCGCGTTGGTTTGCCACTGCGGTTGAGCTTCCAGCACTACGTGATATTGGTTGGACTGCGTGAAAATGGTCGAGACCTGGCGCTGGCCAAAAGCGTCATAGAGCGCGTCGTCTACGTTCTGCGGTGTAATACCCAGCCGGCCGGCCGTGTCGCGGTCGATGGTCACGCGCAATCCCAGGCCGCCATTAAGCTGATCGCTGGCCACGTCGCGGAGTTCGGGAATCTGCTTCAGCTTATCTTCCAGCTTGGGTACCCACTCATCCAATATCGCCTTGTCGGGTGCGTCGAGCGCGTATTGATACTGCGTCCGGCTGATGCGGTCTTCCACCGTGAGGTCCTGCACCGGCTGCATGAAAAGCGCGATTCCAGGAACCTGGTCGGCCAATTTCGTTTGCAGCCGCCGAATGACGTCGCTGGCCGTGACACCCTCGCGCTCTTCCAGCGGCTTGAGCGTGATCTGAATGCGACCGCTATTCATAGTCGTATTCTGGCCGTCGATGCCGATAAAGGACGTCAGATTCTCCACCGCCGGATCGGTGAGAATCACTCTCCCCAATTCCTGCTGGCGCCTGGCCATGGCGGGGAACGAAATCGTCTCCGGCGCTTGCGAGATGCCCAGAACTACGCCCGTGTCCTGCACCGGGAAAAAGCCCTTGGGAACCACGTCGTACAAGTAAATGGTGAGCACCAGAGTGCCCAGGGCCACCAATAATGTCAGCGTTTGATGGCGCAACACAACCTGCACCATCTTGCCGTACTGCTCGATGGTTTTGACGAAACACCATTCCGACCAGCGGTAAAGGACACCGCGTTCGTGCTCCGGCTTATGCTTCAAAATTCGCGCCGACATCATGGGCGTCAGGGTCAGCGAAACGAACGCCGAGAACACGATGGTCACCGCCAGCGTGACCGCGAATTCGCGGAACAGCCGCCCCACCACGTCCGCCATGAACAGCAGCGGAATCAGCACCGCGATCAGCGAAACCGTCAGTGACACGATGGTGAATCCGATTTCGGCCGATCCTTTCAGCGCCGCTTGCATGGCCGAGTCGCCCATCTCGATATAGCGCGAGATGTTTTCGATCATGACGATGGCGTCGTCCACCACGAAGCCGGTGGAGATGGTCAGCGCCATCAGCGATAGATTGTCCAGGCTGTAGCCCAGCAGGTACATGACCGCAAACGTCCCCACCAACGAGAGCGGCACCGCGATGCCCGGAATGATGGTGGCCGAAAGGCTGCGAAGAAACAGGAAGATCACCATTACCACTAGTCCGATGGTGAGCATCAGCTCAAATTCGACATCCTTGACGGAGGCTCGGATGGTAGTGGTGCGGTCTGTGATCACCCGCACTTCCACGCCCGCCGGCAGAGAGGCGCGAATCTGCGGAAGCAGAGCCTGAATCGAATTCACCACGTTGATGATGTTCGTTCCCGGCTGGCGCTGGATGTTCAAAATGATGGCTTGATCGTTCCCCACCCAGGCGGCCTGCTTGTTATTTTCCGGAGCATCGATGATCGTAGCCACGTCCGATAGCCGGACCGGCGCGCCGTTTCGGTAGGCGATGATGATCGGTTTGTACTGGTCGCCGGAGCTTAACTGGTCGTTATCGTTAATCGTCCAGGCCTGATCTTTTCCATCAAAGTTGCCTTTGGCCTGATTCACGTTGGCGCTGCTCAGCGCGGTGCGTAAGGTATCCAGGCTCAGGCCGTAAGAAGCCAAGGCCGTAGGATTGGCCTGCACGCGCACCGCCCGCCGCTGTCCGCCGCTGATGCTGACGAATCCGACGCCCTTCAGCTGAGAAATCCTCTGGGCCATGCGGACTTCGGCGTACTCTTCAATGTTGATCAGCGGAACCGTCTTGGAGGTGATGGCCAGAGTAAGCACCGGCGCGTCCGCCGGATTGACCTTGCTGTAGATCGGCGGGTTGGGAAGCAATGTCGGTAGATATGTGCCCGCTGCATTGATGGCGGCCTGCACTTCCTGCTCGGCCACATCGATGCTTAGGTCCAGGGTGAATTGCAAGGTGATGAGCGAACTGCCATAAGAGCTGATGGACGTCATCTGATTCAGCCCCGGCACCTGGCCGAATTGCTTCTCGAGCGGAGCCGTCACGGCAGACGTCATCACCTCCGGACTTGCGCCGGGATAAAAGGTCTGAACCTGAATGGTCGGGTAATCAACCTGAGGCAACGCCGAAACCGGCAGTTGGGTATAGGCCACCACGCCGACAAGCACGATGCCCGCCATCATCAGGGAGGTGGCGACGGGCCGGAGGATGAAAATGCGCGATGGGCTCACTGCTGCTGGGTACCTCTGCCGCCTCGGCCACGACCGCCGAATTGGCCCCCGGGACCACCTTGACCACCCGGGCCGCCGCGCCCGCGCCCCCCGCGTCCCCGGCCACGCGCCGCAAAAGCTGCCGCGTCGGCGGCTGCCTGCCGCTCCACTTCACCAGCCTCGCGTATGCGAACCTTCGATCCGTCCGACAGACGGTCGGCGCCATCGACGGCAACCTCTTCGCCCACTTTCAGACCGGTCTTGATGTCAGCCCCGGATTGGTCTGACGACACCAGCGTGACCGGGCGCAGGTGAGCGATCTGGCGATCGTCGATCACGTACACGAATGTCCCTTGCTGGCCATTCTGAACCGCCACCGTCGGCACCACCGTCTGGTTCTGCAGAGTGTCCAGCAACAGCCGGATATTGACAAACTGCTGCGGGAACAATTCGAAATTCGTGTTGTCGAAAATGGCCTTCAGCTTGGATGTTCCAGTGGTGCTGTCGATCTGGTTGTCCATGGTCAGCAGCGTTCCCGACGCCAGCTTCTGGGAATTGTCGCGATTGTAGGCTTCCACTGGCAGCTTGACCCCCGCCGCGAGCTTCTTCATGACGGCCGGAAGACTGTCCTCGGGAATTGTGAACAGCACCGAGATCGGCTGCAGCTGCGTAATCACGATGATTCCGTTGGCGTCGGAAGCATGTACGATATTGCCCGGATCCAACAGGCGCAGACCGACTCTTCCCGTGATCGGCGCCGTGATCTTGGCGTACACCAATTGCAATTTGGCGTTATCGATGTTGGCTTGGTCCTGCTTTATGTTGCCCTCATATTGAGCCACCAGGGCTTTCTGCGTGTCCAGTTGCTGGGTGGGAATCGCGTCTTGACTGACCAGGGTGGTATAACGTTGCAAATCCACTTTTGCGTTTTCTAGCAAAGCCTGATCGTGAGCCAGCGTCCCCTGGGCTTGTTCGAGCATGACCTGGAAGGGACGCGGATCGATCTCCGCTAGCACCTGGCCTTCTCTGACGAAGTCCCCTTCCTGAAAGTTCACCTTCATCAACTGGCCATCCACGCGGGACTTGACCGTGACCGTATAGAAAGCGGTTACATTGCCCAGCCCATCCAGGAAGACCGGGACTGCGGCGGAGCGAGCTTTCGCTACCACCACGGGAAGCGCATCGCCATTGAAGCCACCTCTCCCGCGGCCGAAACCTCCCCTGCCGCCTTGGTTGGTGGGTGGAATCAGCCCTGGCTGACGCACCCTCCAAACGGCGTAACTCGTTATTCCAACGATGATTACGAAGAACAGGACCCAAATGAATCCACGTTTCTTCGGCTTGTTCGGCGGCTTAGCAGGGGGGGATAGACGAAGGTCTTCCTCCCCAACCGGCCGCAAGTCTGTTGCGGTCGTATCCATATTCACCTTTTGCCCCGCGCTAAAGTAAATGACTTCAATATGAGGCCCGAAGGTAACAGGTAAAGATAACAGCCATAAGAAAATTTACGGTTTGACCATGCCCCGGGCTGTTCGACCCCGCGGGCCCCCAGACGCTTCGCGCTTAAATGGCGCTTCTTTACCGCGCCTCCACAGTTATAAGATAAAAGCTATGCCGGGGCCGTCCATTCCACCGCCCATCGCGCAACTTGGCGCCCGCCCGTTTTCCTTCTACCCCGCAATTGTCAACATACAGCATAACGAGTGGCTGTACCAGAGCGCCACCTGGTCGGAGGTCCTGGTTCGCAACACCGGCACTAACGAAACGGTCTCCATCCCTCGACGCTATGTGGGCGATTTCTCGCGCGTCGAAGCACCGGTGATGATCGTGGGACTGCTGGCCGAGCTAGAGTACCGCGCCGGCGCCGTGTGTCCGGCCAAGCGCCGCGTAATCCAGATGCCGCTGGCAGTAAACCATGCTGGGAACGATGCCGTACACGATGCCGTCGCCGCGCATCCCCCTCGCGCCCGCACTGGACCGGCGCCCGTGATCGGTATTCGATTAGAAGACGGCCCCCGCTCGCGCATCCCCAAGATGGTGCTCGGAGGAGTCGCCCTGGGCTTGGCCGGATGCGTATTAGCCATCAGCTTGTTTCGCGGCGGCCTGATTGCCTCACGCGCTTTCTACGCTCCCGTGGCCCAGCAGGACCTGGGTTTGAGCCAATCTGACGACTACCAGTCGGTGATTCACTCGCTCGGTACACCCGCACGCGACACCTGGCAGTCCGATCCGCAAGGCCGGGCGTTCCATATCCTCTGGTATCCCCGGCACCGCGTTTACGTGGTCTTGATGGCGGAAGGCGCCGCCGATCCGCACTATATCGGCGCGCTCGACCGCTACTGGCGCCCGGTCCACATCGTCGTGCTCCCGGATAGGCGAACCAGCTACACGTTGCTGGCGTCCTTGCGCCGCTTCTAAGGCGGAGCAGCCGGGCTAGGCTTTGCTGTCGCCCCCGGACACAGCTTGGAACGCAACTCCTCCGGCCGGCGATTGAGCCGTGGTTTTGTGACCGCGCGGCGGCGAGACCAGAACCGGCAATATCATCGACACCGTCATCATCCCCGCGATCAGGTACAGCGCCTGATTGTATCCACCCGTGACTTGCCGCAGATACGCAAACAGCAGCGGACCGAAAGCGGCCGGGAACGCCCAGGGAAGCAGCATCAACCCATAAACCGCGCCCATGTTCCGTGCGCCAAAATAGTCCGCCGTGAAGGCCGGCGTGATCCCGTATCCGCCCCCGTAGCACACCACAATAATGAAGGTGACGACGAAAAGAAGCATCGCGGAGTCGATGGAGTGAAATGTCCAAAACAAGACCGCCTGTATCAGATACATGATGATGAAAGCGGTCTTCCGGCCGGTCAGATCCGAAATCCAGGCCCAAAATACGCGCCCCAGTCCATTGGCAATGCTGATGACGCCCACCAGGCTGGCCGCCGTCGCTGCGCTCATCTTGCCGATTTCCTGAAAGATCGGCGCGGCTTGCGAAACCACCGACAGGCCCGCCATGGTGTTGATGGACATTAGTCCGCACAGAGCCCACCACTGCCAGGTTCGCAGCGCTTCCGGCAATGCGAAGTCGCGATCCGACCGCTGAGCCATTTGCGCCGCCGTGGGATTCCAGCTGGCCGGCTTCCAACCCTCCGGAGGATTTCGCATGAAGTAGCCCGCGCAGATCGCCACCACGCCATACGCCACGCCGAGATACGCAAATGTGGGCATCAGCCCGACCGTCTGCAACAGCCTACCGGCCGACGGCGCGGCGATCAAAGATCCAGCTCCAAAACCACCCACCGCGATCCCGGTAATCAGCCCGCGATGTTCGGGGAACCATTTCACCAGAACCGCAATGGGAACGATGTATCCCATCCCGAGCCCAGTTCCGCCGATTACGCCATAAGTAAGATACAGCCACCACAGATTGTGCCCCGAAAAACTCGCCAAAAACACGCCACCGCCCCACAGCAGACCCGCGAACATCGCGACCACTCTGGGGCCGCTCTTGTTCATCCACAGTCCGCCCAAAACCGACGTGCATCCGAGAAAGAACCAGCAGATCGTGAATGTCGCCGAAACCTCAGCGATGCTCCAGCCGTATTGCTTATTCGCGTTCACTAGCGGAATGCGAAAAACGCTCCAGGCGTAGCCGGCGCCCAAGGCCATTTGCAGGCACACGCCCGCCACTGCGATCCACCAGCGGTTCAACGAACCCATAAGAACAGCTCCTCGACTCGGAGATACAACGCTATCAACAAATCCCACGTTCGCGGCCCTGTTGTCAAGCCTACACTGCGCCTCGCTCAACGCCGCGAATTGACCCTGCGGCTGCCATTCCTGGATAATTGATCGCGAACAACCGATGCGTTATCTAACTGCCCTGGCCGCGCTCTTTTTCGCCGGCGCTTTGTCCGCGGCTACCCCCACTGCGGATCTGCTGGTCGAGCTGATCCGAGTGGACACCAGCAACCCTCCCGGCCACACCACCCCGCTCGACGAACTGATGGCCGCCAAGTTGAAGCCGCTTGGCTTCACCGTAGAAATTGTTCCCACGCCCGAGCCCGGCAAATCGCACTTGATCGCGCGGCTGAAAGGTGACGGCAGCGAGCGCCCGGTGCTGCTGGCCTCGCACGCCGACGTGGTGGGCGTGGAGCGCGATAAGTGGACCGTCGATCCGTTTTCGGGCGTCGTCAAGGACGGCTACGTCTGGGGCCGCGGCGCCATCGATTTCAAAGGCGGCATCGCGGTCTTCTCGGAGGCCGTCATGCGTCTGGCGCGGAACAGGATTCCGCTGCGCCGCGACGTGATTTTCATGATTGAAGCCGACGAAGAAAGCGCGCCCTACAACACCACCTGGCTGGCGAAATCCCATTGGGACGCCATGGACTGCGAATTCGCGCTGAATGAAGGCGGCTGGATCATGAAGCGCGCCGATGGCAGCGTCCGTTACGTCAGCATCTCCACCGCCGATAAAATCTCTCTCTCGCTGCTCGTCACCGCGCACGGAACCTCCACGCATTCCTCCATGCCGCGTCCCGACAACGCCATCTTCCGCTTGTCGAAAGCCCTGGCTCGCCTGGCCGATTACGATACCAAGCCGCAACTGACCGCCAGCACGCGCCAGTTCTTCCTGACGCTGGCCAAAACCAGCCAGCCGCCTGAGTCGAAATATTTCTACGATCTGGTAAATAGCCAAGACCCCGCCGTCGTCGCTCGCGCCGATCGCGAAATCAGCCGGGACTACTTGCTGCATGCCATCATGCGCAACACCATCGCGCCGGTTTTTCTGAACGCCGGGTTTCGCGGCAACGTGATCCCCGGCTCGGCCCAGGCCACCATCAATTTCCGCGTGATTCCCGGCACCACTGCCGCGGATTTGATCGCGGAAATTAAGAAGGTAATCGCCGATCCGAACGTGGACGTCGCCTCAGCAAGCACTGCAGCCGCACCAACCCCGCAGGAGTCTTCCACCAACACCGCCCTTTATCGCGCGCTGGCCGAAAGCGCGGGCCAACTTTGGCCAGGCGTCCCAGTGACCCCGTATCTTTTTCAAGCCGGCACCGACGCAGGCGCCTGGCGAAGCCGCGGCGTTCCCGTCTATGGCATTTATCCTTACCCGATTTCGAACGACGACTTGAGCCGCATGCACGGCAACGACGAGCGCGTTCCCCTCGATTCGCTCGAGCAAGGCACGAACCTGATCTATCGCACGCTCCTGCGCGTGGCCGCCCGGCAGTAACTACTCCGCGCCGGTCTGGCTTCTCGGGTCCAGCAATTGATTCAGCCGGTCTTCTGGAATCCCGCTTATTTCCCGCGCCACTTCGCGCACCGTGCGCCCGCTGCGATACGCTTCTTTAGCGATGGCCGCCGCGCGCTCGTAGCCGATCTCGGGCGCCAGCACAGTGCACATGGCGAGCGACTGCTCGACAAATCCCGACGCTCGCGCCGCATCCGCCTGAAGTCCACGCACCGCGCGCTTTTCGAAATTTTTCGACGCGGCCGCCAGAAGCTCAATCGACTCGAGCAAGTCGTACGCCATCACCGGCATCATCACGTTCAGCTCGAAGTTCCCCGCCGCGCAGCACCAGGTGATGGCGGCGTCGTATCCAATCACCTGCGCGCAAGCCATCAGCAGACTCTCGACGATCACCGGATTCACCTTGCCCGGCATGATGCTCGACCCTGGCTGCGTTTCGGGCAGCTTCAACTCGCCCAGCCCGCAGCGCGGTCCCGACGCCAGCCAGCGGAGGTCGTTGCCAATCTTGGTGAGCGCGACCGCGTAAGTCTTGAGCGCCCCGCTCAGGAAACTCACCGCATCCTTGGCAGCCTGCGCTTCGAAATGATTGCGAGCTTCGCGAAACGGCAGGCCGGTCCGTTCGGCCAGCTCCGCAATCACCGCAGCGGCGAAACCAGGCGTGGCGTTGAGTCCCGTGCCCACCGCCGTGCCCCCCAGCGGCAATTCGTAGATTCCTTCCAGCGCCGTCACCACGCGCGCCCCGCAATTCTCCACCTGCGCCGCATAGCCGCTGAACTCCTGGCCCAGCAGCATGGGCACCGCGTCCTGCAAATGCGTGCGTCCGATCTTCACGATGTCGCGGAACTCATCCGCCTTCTGTTCCAGCGATCCCGCCAGCAACCCCATGGCGGGCAGCAGTTCTTCCCGCACCAGCAGCGCCGCCGCCACATGAATGGCCGCGGGGATCACATCGTTGCTGGACTGCCCGCGATTCACATGGTCGTTGGGATGCGCTTTTGCCAGGTGCGCAATCACCTCGTTGGCGTTCATATTGGTGGAGGTACCGCTGCCGGTTTGGAAAATATCCACCACGAACTGGTCGTCGTGCCGGCCCGCCGCCACTTCTTCAGCTGCTTTTTCGATCGCCGCCGCCAGCTCCGCGGGTAATTGCCCGATGCGTCCATTGACGCGCGCCGCCGCGCTCTTGATCATTCCCAGCGCGCGAATAAACGCGCGCTGAAACCGCATCCGGCTGATGGGAAAATTCTCCACCGCCCGCTGCGTCTGCGCGCCGTACAGCGCTTCGGCCGGCACACGCATCTCTCCCATGGTGTCTTTCTCAATCCGGTAATTCACGCTTTGATTGTAGGCCCGGCGCGCGAGCCTAGTTCACCGTGTAAGGCGCCTTCAACCCGAACGGCGCAATCTCGATGTCAAACTGCTCGCCGCCCGCGCTCGCCATCTGGTAAGTTCCGTGCATCATTCCAACCGGCGTCTCGATCGGACACCACGAGGAATATTTGAACGACTCACCAGGCGCAAGCACCGGCTGATGCCCCACCACGCCCGGACCCTTCACCTCTTGCGTGTGCCCGGCCGCGTCCGTGATAATCCAGTGCCGGCTGATCAGCTGCACCGTATCGCTGCCCTGGTTGGTGATCCGCACGGTGTATTCAAAAACCCACTCGCCGTTCTGCGGATTCGAATTTTGCGCCGCGTAGCGCGATAAAACTTCCACGCGAATCCCACGCGTCACAGCATCCGACAGCGGCCCGAGATCGGACTTAAGGCTTTCCATTCCGAACGTCTATCATAGCAAGCGAGCACGGTTATCTTGATAGGAGGCGATCATGATTGCGCGACACTGGCGGGGCTCTACGAGGTACGCGCGAGCACGGTGCAGGTTCGCTCTTCACTCTCCCGAACTCGCTATACTGATCGCGTATACGGGTAAGCATCGCACCAAGGAGGTCCGCATGACCGTCCGCTTTCTGCTAGGCGTGAGCGCCCTGGCGAGCATGGCCGTAATGCCTCTGGCTAGCCAGACACCCGCCGCGAGGACGTCAGCCGCGGCCAAGTCAGTGAAGGACACGGCCGCCTGGAAACTCCAGCACTTGCCCGATGGCCAGCCCGATTTCCAGGGCATTTGGACCAACGCCACTATAACTCCAATGGAGCGTCCCGCCGAATTCGCCAATAAGCCGTTCCTCACCGAGGAGGAAGCGGCCGATTACGAGAAGCATTTCGTCGAGCATCAAAAGGAGAGCTTCACCAACGACGTGAACGGCCCGCTGCGCCTGACCTGGTGGGACTCCGGCTCAAAAATCGTCGAGACCAGGCGAACCTCCATCGTGATCGATCCGCCGGATGGAAAAATTCCGCCGTTGACCCCGCAGGCTCAAGCCGCCGAGCGCGCCCGCCGCGCCACCACTCGTGGCGGTCATATAGATAGTGCCAAGGACCGTCCCTTGAACGAGCGCTGCATCATTTGGCCCACCGATGGACCACCCATGATGTCGAGCTTCTACAACAACAACTACCGCTTCGTTCAGTCGCCGGGATACGTTTCGATCTACATCGAAATGGTGCACGACGTTCGCGTGATTCCGCTGGATGGCCGCCCGCACCTGCCGCCCTCCGTGCGCAGTTGGATGGGAGATTCCGTGGGACATTGGGACGGCGACACGCTGGTCATCGACACCACCAACTTCAACGGCAAGTCCAGTTTCAGAGGGTCGGATGAGAATCTGCATGTCATCGAGCGCTTCAAGCGCACCGGCGAGCACACGCTGCTCTACCAATTCACCATCGACGATCCCACCGCGTTCACCAGGCAGTGGACCGGCGAAGTCCCCTGGCTGTCCGCCCCGGGCCCGCTCTACGAATACGATTGCCACGAAGGAAATTTTCACAGCATTTCGAGCATGCTGAAGAACGCCCGCGCCGAGGATGCCAAACAATCTCCGGCTCCTGACAAACGTTAGCGGATCGAAATCAGCAGCCCGAAGCTGACGCCGACCGCTTGATCGTGCCTGCGCCCGAACGTGTAATCGTAGGCCGGCTCGATATACCAGCCGAACTTGCGCGCCGACGATGGCCAAAACATAAAGTCCAGCGCGATTTCGCCGGCCACGGCATTGGTGCTGATGCCGTTCTCCCTGACGTGAATCCACTCCGGCCCGACGCCGAACATGAACTCTACTTTCTTCGAGAGAGTCCAGGGCTTCTTGAATAAAAGATCCGTATCCCACTCCGTCGAGTGATGACTGAAAGTTGGTGTAACACCGAACTCCAGTTCCAGCCAGTTCTCGATGGGCGTCACTTCCGCCGCCACGGTAGGGCTCAAACTCCATCCACCCCCGCTAAGACTCCGTGCCGGTTCGGCGCCCAATTCGAGGATTGCAACCGCCTCGTTGGCGCCGGTTGATGCGGATTGTTGCGCACTCGCCGCAAAACACGCTAGCAGCATAGCGATGCACAGAGCCGCGACATACATCCTCTTCATGGAATCCCCTTAAGCTTACGTTACTAACCTCGGCCGAGCGACGGAGCTCAATTCGCATTAATACATGACGGACCGTATAGACCTTCATCAATGACAAGCGTACGATTGACCTGGTTGGCGTATTAGCCAAGTTTTCAGTAATGGAAAATCCGAAGGAGGGACGGAACGTGAGATGTAACGTCAGAGTCCAATCCGGAATATTAGCGCGTCTATCGCTGAGTGCGCTCGCCGCTGGTGCGGTGCTCATCGCCGGAAACACTGCCACGACAGCTCAAGTTAATCAGATAAACACGACCCCGACATTCACCAAGGATATTGCGCCGATTCTGCAGGCAAAATGCCAGGAGTGCCACCGCCCGGGCCAAATCGCGCCCATGTCGCTGCTCACCTATGAACAGGTCCGGCCTTGGGCAAAAGCCATTCGGCAGAGGGTTGTGCAGCGGACCATGCCGCCCTGGTTTATCGACAAGACGGTCGGGATCCAGCATTTCGCGAACGATAATTCTCTGAGCGACCAGCAGATCGCAACCATTGAGAAGTGGGTTGACGATGGATCTCCGATGGGCAACCCCAAGGACTTGCCTGCTCCCAAGGTGTTTGAAGACGACGGCGGCTGGAGGCTGACCAAGGTTTTCGGCCGCGAGCCGGACATGGTCATCAACGGACCTTTGTACACCATGAAGGCGCACAATCAAGACCAGTGGTACCGTCCCGTCACCGATATCAATCTCACTGAGCCGCGTTGGGTGCGTGCGGTCGAAATGCGGCCGGCCACCCCGGCGGGCCGGAAGATATTCCATCACATTTTGGCCAACCTGTACCAGGATGAGACCAATGCCCCGGAGGCGCTGGTGCATGTCGATCTCGGTCCGAACGGCGCTAATGCCGGCGGTGGACCGGCCAGCGCGGGTCTTCTCATGGAGTGGGCAATCGGCAAGAACTATGACATCTATCGCGAGAATGCTGGAAAGCTGCTCATGCCCGGCGCCAAGATTCGCTGGGAATATCATGTGCATGCGGCCGGCGAGCAGATCACCGATCACCCACAGTTGGGCGTGTATTTTTATCCCAAGGGTTATGTCCCGAAATATCGGACCTATCTGACCGCCTTCGGTGCGACTTCGTCCGTTGGCGCCCGTCTGGATATTCCGCCGAACTCGATTGCCGAAAGCCAGGGCTTCCACGTCCTGAAGGCGTCCGCCCGGCTTGAGAATTTCCAACCGCACATGCATCTGCGCGGCAAGGCCATGGCCATCGAAGCCATTCTTCCGGATGGCACCACCCGGACGCTGAGCTACGTGAACAACTTTACCTTCAACTGGATGACGAACTATATTTACGCCGACGACGCGGCGCCGGTTCTGCCGAAGGGCACCATTATCCATGTCACCGCCTGGTACGACAACACCAAGGCACACGCGAGCAACCCCGACCCGGATCAGTGGGTTGGCTACGGCGACAGGACCGTTGATGAAATGGGGCACGCCTGGGTGAATGTCACCTATATCAGCCAAGAAGACTACGACAAATGGGCGGCGGCGCATAAGAAGCGTCCTGGAATGAATCAGACGACAGCGCTCGCGCAGCAGCCTTCCGTGACAGGGAGAAGTCAGTAGCTAATTAAACCGAGCGGGTGCCCTGGTCGAAAGAGCGCCCGCTCTATTTTTCAAGAGAGGGTTTGAACATGCAAGCGAAGCTATGGAAAAACGGGCTGGCTTGTGGCGCAGTCATGCTTGCGGCATGCGCACTCGCGGCGGCACAGGACTTGCCCTTCGAGCCGCACCACAATTCTGGCGAAAGTATCACCGGAGCATTCGAAGGATGGTTCCCGAATTCCGATGGGACGTATAACCTGCTGGTCGGATATTATAATCGCAACCTGAAAAATCCGGTGGATGTCCCAATCGGTCCGAATAACCGGATCGAACCAGGCGGGCCGGACCGCGGGCAGCCGACGCATTTCGTTCCGGGACGCAACTGGGGCATGTTTACAGTAACGGTTCCGAAGGACTTCGGCACCCAGCGCCTCCGCTGGACCGTGAGCGTGAATGGCAAGCCTACGGTAATTCCACTGGATATCCTCGATGTTTATCAAGTTTCACCCTTTGTGGACGCAACCGGAGATACGCCGCCCTTCGTCGGATTTTCAGATAGCGGCCCGTTTTTGAATGGGCCTCGCGAGATTTCAGAGTCTATAACCGGCACCGTGGGCACCCCGGTTCCGCTGACGGCTTGGGTCGCCGATGACGCCAAATCGACTCTGTCTGACGGCGGCGGTGGTGGTGGTCGCGCTCAGGCCAAACATGAGCCAGTGACAGTGCGCTGGACAATGTTCCGCGGACCTGCACCAGTGACCTTTGACAATGCCGAGCCGATCGTCCAAAAGCTTCCCTTGAAAGTTACTCCTCCTGGCACAGTTTTTGCCGGCAAAGTAACCAACACGGCCACATTCACTGAACCCGGCGAGTACGTTTTGGACCTGCAGGCCTACGACGCCAGCACGCAGAATGGCAACGGAGGATTCCAATGCTGCTGGTCCGATGCCAAGGTGAAGGTTTCCATCAAAGCCGCTGGCGCTGTCGGGCGCGAGTCCGCGGCACGCTGACCTTTGTTCGGCTCTTCATCGGAGATTCCGCGGTTCAATCTTAGCTGCCACGTTCCGCACCCGCTAACGTAACGGCGATGATGCAGTTCGCAGAGGACCGGCCGCGGCTGGCGTGCCCGGTCCGTTCTGCACCACGCCGCCTCCCGCCTTGAGCAGAACCCAGCCGTTCCACTAGATTCAATCCGCCTTGAAGTATGTATTCTATAGAGAGTCCCGAACCCGCTGGACCAAGAGGAGAGCCCGATGCGAAAACTTTCGCTGAGTGTTCTGTCCCTGATTTCCGCAGCCTGCATGCTCTGGCTGAACCCACCGGCCCGCGCCCAATCCGGAGCTAAAGACGGCGAGTGGCGCACTTACGCGGGCGACCTCGGCAGCACCCGCTATTCCCCGCTCGATCAGATCAACGCGCAAAACTTCAACCAGCTCGAAATCGCCTGGCGATTCAAGACCGATGGGCTCGGCCCGCGCCCCGAGTATCAATTCGAATCCACTCCGCTCATGGTCCACGGCGTCATCTACACCACCGCCGGATCCCGCCGCGCCGTAGTCGCTTTGGATGCTGCCACCGGCGAAATGCTCTGGATGCACGCCGAGAACGAGGGCGCACGCGGTGAAGCCTCGCCTCGCCAGCTCTCCGGCCACGGCGTCGCCTACTGGACCGATGGCCGCGAAGAACGAATCCTCTACGTCACTCCCGGCTATCGCTTAGTCGCGCTCAATGCCAAGACCGGCGTCCCCGTCCCCAGCTTCGGCACCAACGGCATGGTCGATCTCAAGCGGGACGACGACCAGCAAATGGATCTGATCACCGGCAGCGTCGGCCTGCACTCCACGCCCATCGTCGCCAAAAATGTAGTGATCGTCGGCGCGGCGCATCTGGAGGGCGGAATCCCCAAGAGCAAAAACAACGTCAAAGGCTACGTCCGCGGATTCGACGCGCGCACCGGCAAGCGCCTCTGGATTTTCCACACCATCCCCAAACCGGGCGAGTACGGCATCGAGACCTGGCTCAACGATTCCTGGTCCTACACCGGAAACGCCGGCGTCTGGGGACAAATTTCAGTCGACGAAGACCTCGGCCTGGCCTACTTGCCCGTGGAGCTTCCCACCGGCGATTACTTCGGCGGCCATCGTCCAGGAGCGGGCCTGTTCGGCGAGAGCGTCGTCGCGGTCGACCTCCAAACCGGCCAGCGCAAATGGCACTATCAATTGGTCCACCACGGCCTCTGGGACATGGACATCCCCTGCGCGCCCATCCTCACCGACATCACCGTCAACGGCCGCACCGTCAAAGCCCTTGCGCAACCCACCAAGCAGGCTTTCCTCTATGTCTTTGATCGCACCAACGGCCAACCCATCTGGCCCATTGAAGAGCGTCCGGTGGAGAAAGGCACTGTCCCCACCGAATGGTATTCGCCCACGCAGCCGTTTCCAACCAAGCCGCCCGCCTACGACAACCAGGGCGTCTTGCCCGACAGTCTGATCAACTTCACGCCTGAACTCCACGAGCAAGCCTTGCAGCTCATTACGAAATATAAAACGGGCCCCATCTTCACGCCCCCTTCGGTCAGCACGCAAAACGGCACGCTGGGAACGCTGGTCTCTCCCGGATCGCAAGGCGGCACCAACTGGCCGGGCGGCTCCTACGATCCGGAAACGCACACCGTCTACGTGTTCTCGCAAAGCGCCATCGCATTGCTCGGCCTGGTCCCGCCTCCCGCGGAAGTGTCCGACATGAACTATGTGCAAGGCGTAGCCGGTGCTGCCGTGCGCGCCCGCAGAGCCATGGGTGCCGCACCCGAAGCGCCGCCTCCAGGTCCACCCCGGGCTGCCGCAGCCCCTGCAGGTCCAGGCGCACTAACCGTCCAAGGTCTCCCGTTGCTCAAGCCACCCTACGGCCGCATCACCGCCATCGATCTCGATAAAGGCGAGTTCCGCTGGCAAATCGCGCACGGCGAAACCCCCGACAACATCCGCAACCACCCCGCGCTCAAAGGCCTAAACATTCCGCGCACCGGACGTTCGGGACTGATCGGCGTTCTAACCACCAAAACCCTGGTAATCGCAGGCGAAGCGGGCTTCTTCACCACGCCGTCGGGACAGCGCGGCGCCATGCTGCGCGCTTACGACAAGATGACCGGACAAGAAGTGGGTGCCGTCTACATGCCCGCGCCGCAATCCGGTTCGCCCATGACCTATTCACTCAACGGCGAGCAATACCTGGTGGTCGCCATCGGCGGCGGCAATTACTCGGGCGAATTATTGGCCTTCAAACTTCCGCGAAGTTGAACTTGCAATCGGGCTCGATTGTTCTTAGGTCACAGTCACCAGCCCGGGCGTTTAAGACCAAATGCATCAGGCACCCGCAGGCGCTTTATTGGCAACGGCCAATTTCACAATGCCCCGACTGGGAGGCACCACGACGATTCGCTTGAAGCGCTCACTTTAGCAAATGCCATGACACAGAACTGGGCTGAGTCCCTCAGTTGGCGGTCTGTTCAACGGATACTCAGTCTCGACCTTAGCCGCGCTATTTACCAGGAACTCGGAACCGGAATCAGGTGTGAGGAAACCCTGAGGGGCCTTGCACGCGACGCGTTAACCGGAAGGTTGGGCGCGGAGTTCCTGACGCGGGACCTAGCTCGTGACGCAGGTCCCGACTTTTACTGGGAACAAGCCGTCCCGTTCCAAGAGGGGATCGAACGAGCTTTAGGGCGATCTGCCAGGGCGAGCTTGGAGCACTGGGCACGCTACGTTGCCTCCACAGAGGCCAACAACCCGTGGACCAACTACGAGGACCTTTTCCTAAGCTGGGCATCGACCTTCAGAAGAACTGGGAAAGACGAGATTGGCTTTGCGATCGAC
>DATJWJ010000034.1:0-21779 GCA_035501355.1 Bryobacteraceae bacterium
AACGATCATGACCGAGCAAACGATCGCTCCCAGGATCGGCACCACGGGTACGAACGGTGTGCGGAATGGGCGCGGCCGGTCCGGCTCTGCCCGCCGCATGATCCAAATCCCCAGCGAGACCAGCACGAATGCGAACAGCGTGCCGATTGAGGTGAGATCGCCCAGCAGCGACTCGGGCAAAAAGGCCGCTAGCGCGCCCACAAAGAAAAACAGCGTGATATTCGATTTGTAGGGAGTGCGAAACTTCTTGTGCACCTGGCAAAACTGCGGCGGAAGCAGACCATCGTGCGCCATCGAATAAAACACGCGGCTCTGGCCGAGCAGCATCACCAAAATCACGGATGAGAAACCGAAGAGAATCGCCACGGTGATTGCTGTGGCGAGCCAGCCAAATCCCGGCATGTGATGCTGCACCGCATAAGCTACCGAAGCTTCTTTGCCCACTGTCAGGAACTCGCGCCAGTTGGCGACGCCGGTCAGGACGTAGCCGAACAGAATGTAGAGAACCGTGCAAATCGCGAGCGAGCCTAGAATGCCCCGCGGCATGTCGCGTCCGGGATTCTTGGTCTCCTGCGCCGCCGTCGACACTGCATCAAATCCTATATAGGCGAAAAATACGATGCCCGCTCCGCGCAGCATCCCACCGATGCCATGTTGCATGGTCCCTTCGTGGCCTGGCGTGCCGGCAGGAATGAAGAACGGCGTATGGTTGGCTGGATTTATGAATGTCCAACCCACTGCGATAAAGATCAAGACGATAGTGACCTTGACCGCGACAATGATGGCATTGAGCGTGGCTGATTCCTGGATGCCTTTAATCAGCACCGCCGTAATCGCCAGGGTAATAATCAGGGCTGGGATATTGAAGATGCCACGCACGCCCGCATCGGATACCTGCATCGGCGAGTGGCACCATTGATAAGGTATCGTCCCGCCCACCAGCTGATTCAAATACTCGCTCCAGGCGATCGCCACTGTTCCAGCGCCCATCGCATATTCCAGAATGAGGGCCCAGCCGATGATCCACGCGACGAACTCGCCCATGGTCGCGTACGCGTAGGTATAAGCGCTGCCCGCGATTGGGATCATGGAGGCAAATTCGGCGTAGCACAGGCCGGCAAAGCAGCACCCAACCGCGCCTACAATAAACGACAGAATGACCGAGGGACCCGCAGCCTCGCCCGAGGCGGCCGCCGTACGAACGAACAGGCCGGCTCCGATGATGGCGCCAATTCCCAGGGCGATGAGGCTCCGGGCGGTAAGAGTGCGTTTGAGGTCGCTGTGGCTGGCCTGGTCGAGCAGCACGTTCAGCGACTTTTTGCGAGTAAGGCTCATAGATTTGCGGGGGATGGATTGTCCGACATGCAGAATATCACAAGTTTGTGACGGACGCGGCGGGAAGAGCGTTCCTGCTCGTTGTTACCGTTACTACAGGAACAATTGCCAGGTGACTTGAGTCAACTCTACAGATCCGTAGCCGCACCCCGGCGCTGAAGATCGCGAGAGTTATCTCCGGCTAATTGGCAGAACGCTCTCGACACGACTGGAGAGACTTATGAAAGATCTGTCAGACCTGCTGGATGACCTGAGCGATGCTATCAACCAGGCACTTTGGCGTTCGGGCGGTTTTCTCGATGCAGCAGCCGCTCTCCAGGAAGCGGCGGGCGACTTTCGCATCTCCGTCGACGTGGTGCTTCCTCAAGCGGCTGACCCGCACTCGAGCGCTCGCCCCGTTGCAGTTGATCCTACCGAATCGGACGTCGAATTCCTCCGCTCGCTTAAAGTAAAGATTTAGCGCCGCCGTGGTCCAGGAAGCAACCGATTCCGAACGCGAGATTTTTCCATTGCCGTAACTTCCGGCGCGTGTGTTGAACTGCGGGTAGTTCAGGATTGGATGTCACCGCAGTTTGCGTTGGATCAGGCCTTACTCGCCGCCCGCGCTGCCGCTCGATCCCGTTTTGAAGCGGATGGTCGTCTTGGTTCCACCTACATCCACTTCCTCGAGCTGCTGTTTCCCGTTTATATTATCGATGCGGAATGAAGTGTAGGGATGCTTTGCAGCACTGGTTTGTATCTCCGCCGGAACCTGCATGTTAATTTCGTGGCCCTTGATGGTGACGTTGTTGCCTTGCACCTGGAGCTTGTAGTCGCCCGGTGTCAGTTCTTTTCCGTTCAACCAAGTCGGACTGGTAATGATCATCTGGTGGCCAGCCGCAAATACCAAACCGAGAGCCAACGTACCGAACGCTAGCCCAAATTTCGCGAATCTCATGGTTACTCCTCCTTGCTCTTTTCCGGAGCATGAAGAGCGTGCATGCTCTCCACTTGTGATACGCGCCCGATGGACCGCGCGTTGCCAGAAGGCAGTTAACAGACCGTGAGAAGTCTTTTCTCCAAAATGCTCTGGATATCCGGCCTCAGCTTGGCGCCATCACAGGCGACGTAGAAAACGTCGATCGCGCGGCGCCCCTCGGTGTCGATGAGCACGACGTCGATGTTACAGCCCGCCGAGGAAAAGGCCGACGCCAGATCATATAATAAGCGCGGCCGGTCTTCGGCGACGATTTCGACCAAAGTAGCCGTGTCGCAGGCCTCGGAATCGAAATGTACGCTGGGCTGCACGGCGCGCAGCTTCTGGCGCGGGGGCGTGGGGCGTCCATCCAGCAGCTTGCTTGCCTCCAGCTTGCCCAGCGCCACTTGTTCCAGCGTGGATTGCAGCCGTTCGTGCTCGGGAGCGTTCAGCTCCAGCGTGTGTCTGGGATCGGCGAAGACGAAGGTGTCCAGGATCTGGCCCTTGGTGTTCGCGAATGCCTCGGCCTTGACGATGTCCATGCCGAAACTGGAGATGGCGCCGGCCAGCGATGCGAACAGGCCCGGCATGTCGCGAGCGACCACCGTGGCTCGATAGACGCCGCTCCAGCGATCCAATTGCACGGCCACGCCGGTGGGCCTGCTGAATTCATACAGTTCGATGTGCGTCTGGATCTCGGCCGGCGTGTGCGTGCGAAGATAGCGCACCGGGAAGCCGTGGAGGAACCCTGAAGGATCGGGCAGGTCGGTCGGGACACCCCGGATGCGTTCGGTCTCGAGCTCGCGCACCAGCTCTTGATGCGCGACCAGATAGGCCTGCCAAAGCTGCTCCAGGCGCCACGGAGTCATGGCGGCGGGATTGACGGCGGATATATCGGCGTAGGTCAGGACCGCCAGCAGCTTGAGGCGCTCGAGCGTTCCGATGCCCTCGGCCAGCATGCGCGCGGTGATTGGATCATAAAGGTCTCGGGAGTTCATCACCGTGGACAGGTCCAGGTGGTGTTCGATCAGAAACTCGACGGCATGCCGATCATCGGCCGGCATCTGGATGCGCTGCATGGCGGTGCGCGCCAGTTCGACCGAACGGCGTGCGTGGTCTCCATCGTTGTCGCCTTTGCCCGCGTCGTGAAACAGGAGCGCGAACCGGAGCAACGCCGGGTCCGCGATTTCTGATAGAACCTCGGCCAGCCGTTTTTGGGAGGGCTCTGCTGCGCCGGCTAGCTCGCCGAGTTTTTCTATGGCGACCAGGGTGTGCTCGTCGACCGTGTAGCGATGATAATAGTCGGGAATCACCAGGCAAGTGATCGTGTTCCACTCCGGGAACAAACTTTGCAGCAAACCGGTGTCGTGCATGCCGCGCAAGGCGAGCGCCGTATGCGGCAACGACAGGATTTTTCGTAGCGCCGGCCACAACGGTTTACCGGCGGCGCAAAAACGAGCGAACGCTTCGCGCCCGCTTTCCAGACGCCGTTCGGCTTCGGCGGCCAGAGGGATGCCGTGGCGCGCTACGAATTCAAATAGCCGCAAAGAAAGTTCGGGATCGCTCTCCAGCTGCGCCGGGTTGCGCAGAAAGAGGCGCTCGCTCGAGACCGTGAAGTCGGCGTTCGAAAGCCGCGAACGCCAATCGCGGAAATTGTTCAGTAGCGAGCTTTCGTTTTTTTCGCTCAGGTCCAGCGCACGGCGCGCTTCGTTATAGATCACCCGCGCGTTTCGGAAATATTCACGCATGAAGGCAGCCGGTTCCCGAGCCTCCAGAAAGGCCTGTTGGGTGAGATCGTACTGCGCTTCGAAGCTCAGCAGGTTCTGGTCGCGTCCGGCCTGGTAATGCAGAAAACAGCGCAGTGAGTGGAGAAAGCGACCGGGCGCGGAGAGCCGGTCGTCCGGGCCGGCGACGGAGTTTTTCAGCTTTGCCAGCCAGGCGATCAGATGCAGGTCACGCAGTCCGCCGGGCGTTTCCTTGATGTCCGGTTCCAAATGATAGAACGTGCCCTGGAATTTCGCGTGCCGCCTACGGGTAAGCTGGCTGAGATGCCGGGTTAGCGTGCGGGCCTGACGGTCGAGGAAGGCAGGAAATCTGTTTTCCAGTTTGGCGAAGATTTCTGGTGAGCCGTCGAGCAGACGCCGGTCCAGCAGGCTGATGGTCAACTCCACGTTCTGATCGTGGACTTCGATGCATTCGGCGACAGTGCGGACCGAATGGCTGAGGCGCAGGCCCGAATCCCACATGAGGCGCACGAATTCCGAGAGTGCCTCTTTGAGGCCGGCGGTTTGCGATTCCTTTTCGAGCAGGATCAGGATGTCGACGTCGGAGTAAGGAAAAAGCTCGCGCCGGCCGAAGCCGCCGACCGCGAGCATAGCGAGATCGCCGCAAGGGGCGAGGGTCTGGCGGAAGGCCTGAATGGCGGTGTCCTCGACCAGCACGGACAAACCCGCCAGCACCGGCGCGGCTTCACCGCTGGTGAAGAATGCGGTGCGGAGTTGTTCCCAGGCAGGGCTGGTAGGGAGCTTATGCACGTTGATCAGGGCGATTTTGTCTCATTGTATCGTCCGTGGCGGACGAATTCAGACCACGAATGGGTTCAGGACGCGAACCGTTCCGTAAAAGCGATCGTGTTGAAGGTCCTCGGTCAGGAGTTCCGAAAGGCCGTAGTGCTCGGCGTACGCCCAAAGATGGGCGTCGAACCAGCTCATCCGATAGGCCGCGCATCCGCGGACCGCTTCGCGCAGGATCATTTCATTCGGATAAAGAACCTTAAACTCGCGGAGGAATTCTTCGGCTTCACGGAGTGCCTGGTCTTGCGGGAGGATAATGTGTCCGCGAACTGGGCGTGTCACGACTGCAACGAATTCGATGATGGCCTGGTGAGGAACGCGGATGGAACCATCGTCGGCCCCGCGCCTCAGGACTTCAGTGGCGATCCGCTGCTTGCGCTGGTAGCGATGATCGTAGCGGTAGACCAGGATGTTGGTATCAACGAGGGCGCCCACGGACATAGAGATCCTCTCGTTTCCAGCCGCGGTCGCGAGGTTCCTTCAGCTTGCGGCGTGGCGCGCGCTTGCGAATGCGTTTCGTGGCTTGATCAAATAGTCGAAGGCGCGTCTCCCGGTCGTCCTCGAAGGCCTGCTTGCCTGAGGGAACGACGCGGATGGTCTCGCCGGCTTCCACCCAGTCGAGCTTGTCGCCGGGCTTCAGGTTGTACCTGTCGGCGATTTTTCTTGGTATGGTCACCTGGTATTTCGATGTGATCGTGGCCATGGGAATCCATCCTTACTTTAGCAAGGATCAGATCCTTGCCCGTGCCTTAGTACCAGCAAACGCCGGAGAAAGGTCCTGGATCGTGGTCGGTGACGATCCCCGTTTCCATCCACATATTGTCGACCCCAGTCGTAACTGGAAGTTGGTCCACGGATTGGATCCGGATCAGGCTGAACCTTCGGCGAAGGCACTCAATATTGAAGGTAACCGACACGGCTTGCTTTCCAGAGGATTGAAGATGTTCAGGAAGACCCGGAATCAGCAAGGCAACGTGGAACTTGGGCGCACTTACGAACGTAAGTCTGACCCATCCCGCGGGCAGGGGTCACATTCCTGGGAGATCGCGATTCGGGCGACCAGCTCATATCGCGGCTGATCCGCTCGGAATGACGGCAGCCGGCTAAGCACAATACCATGCCAGCAAGCGCCAATTTGAGCGCTCGTTCCATGAGTAGCAATATATCTGATCCGGGAACCCGAAACGAAGACGCCGGAAGACGAAACCCTCTCGTGAGGCGGGACTTCTCGTAGGTTTCTCTTTAGCCGACACGAGTATGTGGCTGAGCGCAGGATCTTGCAGAGCCTGCAAATGCCACAATAGACCAGAGCCCTCCGACTTTTTCGTCCCGGGGCGCGTCTCTGGAATGGAGCCGAAATTTGATATTTCGGGAGGTTGAGGACCGCGACCTGATCGCCAAAGCGCGGCGAGGCAACGTGGACGCCTACAACGTCCTCGTATCGCGCTGGGAACGGCGTGTCTTTAATTATTTGCTGCGGCTGGTCGCCAATCGCGAGGACGCACTCGATTTGAGCCAGGACGTGTTCTTGAAAGCCTATCAAAACCTGAGAAAGCTGGACGATCCGGCCAAGTTTCCGGCCTGGCTGTTTCGCATCGCGCACAACGAGGCCTATTCGCTGCTGCGCAAGAACCGGCCGGATGGGGAACTCGTCTCGGAGCCCCGGTCGGGCGAAGCCAGCGCGCGGATGTATCCGATTGAGCTTACCCTGGCCGTTCAAGGAGCGCTGGGGCGGCTGACCGAAGACCAGCGCGAAGCCGTGGTGCTGAAGATTTATCAGGGATTCAAGTTTGAAGAGATGGCCGAGATCCTGGCGTGTCCGGTTTCGACCCTCAAGTCGCGGCTGTACACCGCGCTCGATCTTCTGAAACAAACTCTGGCGCCAGTCAATATGGGAGGGGCGGAATGAGCTGCTCATCTGTAGATTTGAAGGGTTATTTTCTAGGCGAGTTGTCGCCCGCGGAACGAGGGCCGGTGGAAAAACACCTGGGCGCGTGCGCAACCTGCCGCGAAGAGCTGGAGCGTTTGGATTCCACTCGCGCCGCGCTGGCGGCGCTGGCCGAGGAGACGCCGCCTCAGAGAATTGCCTTTGTTTCCGACAAGGTCTTCGAGCCGCGCTGGTGGCAGACCATCTGGCGATCGGGTCCGGCCATGGGTTTTGCGTCGGCAGCGTTGCTGGCGGCGGCGATCCTGGTGCACGCTTATGCGCGCCCCACTGGTGCGTCCGTGGATACCGCGCGGATGGAACAGCGCATCGAGCAGCAAGTGGATGTCAGAACGGGCGCGGCCGTGACCAAGGCCGTTGCGGCCGCTGAAGAGCGTCAGGACCAGCGCATCACGCAAGCCGTTGCCACAGCCGAAAAGCGCTTCGATGCGCAATACCAACGCGCCCTGGTGGACGCTCGCCAAATGGCCGACTACTACCGCGATCAGAACGCGAAGTTCGAAGTTGCCAGCAACAATGCAACCAGGAGCGGGCAATGAGAACCCTAGTTGCGTCTGGTCTGCTACTGTGCGCGCTATCCACCAGCTCGCTGGCCGACAAACCGCGTGTGCCGCGCGCCATGCTGGAGCAGGTGGAGAGCATTCTGGATGCGAAATTTACGGCGATTTGGCCGCAGGATCCAGTGGAAGTGATGGGTGTCCCGCAGAGCGCTTACCTCAACGGCTACGGCGTGGTGTTCATGAGCAAGGTGAATCTGGCGCCCGCGGCCGGCATCACACCTTTTCATCCCACCATCAAGCCGGACGAGATCAAGCGCACGCACGACAAGAAAGTGCAGCGCATCGACCAGTTCAGGACCACCATGCGATCCATGCTGGTGGATGCGGCGGCGTCGCTGGACTCGGTTCCCCCCGACGACCAGATCGCGCTGGGCGTCTCGCTGTTCTATTGGAATTGGGAGAATCACGACGGGCTTCCCAACCAGATCGTGATGCACGCACCCAAGAAAGTGCTGCTGGCCGCCAAGACGGGCGGGGGGCAAGCCGCCATCACCGCCGACGAGTACTGATTCATGCGCCTCGGCGAGATTCTCATCGAGCGCAAGCTCATCACCGCCGAAGACCTGGAGCGCGCGCTTGAACTGCAAAAAGAGCGCGGCGACAAGATCGGAAAAACGCTGGTCGACATGGGCTTCATCGCCATGCGCGATGTGCTGTCGGCGCTGGCCGAGCAGTGGGACGTGCCGCTGGTTTCGATCGAAGGCCCTCCGGCCGTGTCTCCTGAAACCGAGGCGCTGTCGCCCCGATTCCTGCGTCAATTCCGCTGCCTGCCGCTGAGCCGCGAGGACCATACCGTCACGCTGGCGATGGCCGATCCGCTGGATGTCGAGACCATCGCGCAGGTGCGGCTCTGCACGGGTCTCAAGGTGCAAAGCGTGCTCGCGGCCGAGCAGGAAATTCTGGACGCTATCGATCGCTATTACGGCGATTCGGCGCGCGCCGAGCATGAGATGGAAGGCGATGCGGCCGAGATGTCCGAGGATCTCGAACATCTGCGCGACATGGCCAGCGAAGCGCCGGTCATCCGCCTGGTGAATGCAATCATCGCGCAGGCGGTTGAGAAACGCGCCAGCGATATTCATTTCGAGCCGTTCGAGAAAGACTTTCGCGTGCGCTACCGCATCGACGGAGTGCTCTACGCGCAGGAAGCGCCGCCGCGCGAGATGAAGGCCGCCGTGATTTCGCGCGTCAAGCTGATGGCCAAGCTGAACATCGCCGAGCGCCGCTTGCCGCAAGACGGCCGCATCAAGATCAAGACCCTGGGCCGCGAAGTGGACCTTCGTGTTTCGACGCTTCCGACGCTGTACGGCGAGAGCGTCGTGATGCGCTTACTCGACCGCTCGGCCGGAGATTTCTACGATCTCGGACGGCTGGGTTTCGATCGTCATATGCTCAGCCGCATGGAGCATTACACGGGGCTGCCGCATGGGATCTTTCTGGTCACGGGTCCGACCGGGAGTGGCAAATCCACCACGCTATACTCGGCGCTGAAGCGGATCAATCAGAGCGACAAGAAGATCATCACCATCGAAGATCCGGTGGAATACCAGATGGATGGGATCAACCAGATCCATGTCAATCCGCAGATCGGACTGACCTTCGCCGCGGGCCTGCGGCATATCGTGCGCCAGGATCCGGACGTGATCATGGTGGGCGAGATCCGCGACCGCGAAACGGCGGACACCGCCATTCGCGCTTCGCTGACCGGGCATTTCGTTTATTCCACGCTGCACACCAACGATGCGCCCAGCGCGATTACGCGGCTGATCGATATGGGCGTGGAGAATTACCTGATCACGTCGTCGGTGGTGGGCGTGATGGCGCAGCGGCTGGTGCGCCTGATCTGCCCGCATTGCAAGGTGGAGAACGGCACCCGCATCGCGCCCGACGGCGAAACCGTACGATGCTATCGCGGCGCCGGGTGCGAGAACTGCTTCGGCGCGGGTTACATTGGCCGCGTGGGGATTTTCGAGCTGATGGAGCTGAACGACGATATCCGCAAGCTGATCCTGCGGGGGGACGACGCGGTCGCGATTACCATGGCGGCGCGGCGCAATGGCATGCGGAACTTAAGGGAGGACGGCTGGCTAAAGGTGGCCGAGGGGCAGACCACGCCGGACGAGGTGATGCGTGTCACGCAAGAATTCTAAAATCCGGAAAATCCGGGGACAGTACACTCAATCCCCGATTTCTCCCGCCCCCAGGCATTCCGGAATAAACCGTTTCTTTTCAATCCGCTTGGCAGGAAATTGGGAAATGAGTGTACTGTCCCCGGATTTCGAAAATTGGGGATTGAGTGTACTGTCCCCGGATTTTTATGAATAGCTTTTACTTCAGGGCCGTGGCTACCGACGGGCAGGTTCGCACCGGCACCATTCATGCCGAGACCGAGCGCTTTGTCGCCAACGAGCTTCGCCGGCAGGGGCTGACGCCGGTCTATGTCGGAGCAGAGCCGAAGAAATCGTTCGAGTTAAAGCTGCCATCGTTCTCCGGCGCCAAGCGCAAGGACGTCCTGTTCTTCACGCAGGAAATCTCCACGCTACTCAACGCCGGCGTGCCGCTGGACCGCGCCCTGTCGATCACCTTGGAATTGACCGACCGGCCGTCCTTCCGCGTGCTGGTGCAAGACGTGTTGCGCGTGCTCAAGGGCGGCAAGTCGCTGGCCGACAGCCTGGCGACGCATCCCGAGCATTTCTCGGAATTGTACATCAACATGGTGCGCGCGGGCGAGGCCGGTGGATCGCTGGCGGTGGTCTTTGACCGCTTGGCCGAATTCGAGCGCACGCGCGACGACTTGCGCAGCTATATCCTCTCTTCGATGGCTTACCCGATGCTGCTGGTCGCGGTGGGCACGGGCTCGATTCTGGTGCTGATGAACTTCGTGGTGCCGCGCTTCGCCTCGGTTTTCGAGCAATCCCGCATCGAGATGCCGCTGCCCACCAAGTTTCTTCTGGAAGGCAGCAAATTCCTGCAAAATTACGGCGCGATCGCACTTACGGTTCTGGTTCTATCCGCGATCGGCCTGTATTCCTGGGTCCGCACTACGCGCGGGCGGCTGTGGTGGGACACGCTGCGCCTGCGCATTCCGGTTTTGGGCGACGCCCTCCGCAAAGCCGAGACCGCGCGGTTCGCGCGCGCCATGGGGACACTGGTTTCAAACACTGTGCCGCTGGTGCAGTCCATCGCCATCGCGGGCGCGACGCTGAACAACAGCAGGATCTCGAACTCGTTGGAAGCAGTCTCGATGGGCGTCAAGCGCGGCGAAGGCATCGCCACTCCGCTGAGGCGTGCCGGCCAGTTTCCGCCGCTCGCTGCCCACTTGTTGGCGGTGGGCGAAGAAACCGGACGCCTGGACACCATGTTCAACAAGATGGCCGACGTCTACGACGCGGAAACGCGTACCTCCATCCGCCGCTTTACTTCTCTGTTTGAACCGCTGGTCATCCTCGTGATGGGGTTGATTGTCGGCACATTGATTCTGAGTATGCTGCTTGCGATTGTCGGAATGAACGATGTCGCGATGTAATGAGCATGAGGTGATGCCATGAGACGACTAAGCCGCCGCCAAGCCGGTGTGACGCTGATTGAAATGATGGTAGTGGTTACCATCATCGCCTTGTTCGCGGCGCTGGTACTTCCGAAAATGATCGGCCAGGCCGACCGCGCCCGCCGCACCGCCGCGCGCGCGCAAATCAACGCCTACATGACGGCGCTGGGTTCTTACAAGCTCGACACCGGCGTATATCCGACCACCGAGCAGGGCCTTCAGGCGCTGCGCGTCAAACCCGAAGATATCAATAACTGGCAAGGACCCTATCTGCAAAAGGACATCGAGAACGATCCCTGGGGCCGTCCCTATGTGTACAAATATCCCGGCGACCATGGCGATGATCCCGACATTCTGAGCTACGGCTTGGACGGCCAGCCCGGCGGAGACGGGAATAATGCGGACATTGCCAGTTGGAAGAATTAGCGGCGGCCCGCGGGACCGCGCCGGCGTCACACTCATTGAGCTGCTGGTCGTGGTGGCGCTTATTTCGCTCATGGTGGGCATCAGCTTTCCAGCCATCACGTCCGGCATCGACTCGCTGCGGATGAACGCCGCCACCAACGGCATCGTCAGCTTCCTCAACTCGGGACTCGATCGCGCCCAGCGGCGCCAGCAGATGGTCGAGATCACCGTGTCGAAACCCGAGAACGCGCTCGAAATGCGCTCCACTGAGGCCGATTTTTACCGCAAGCTTTCCCTTCCCGACGGCGTCTCGATCACGCACGTTCTTCCGGAATTGCCGGACGATCCGGATGCGCCGCGCACTTTTGATTTGTACCCAGGCGGCACGGTGCCGGGCTTCGGCATTGAGCTCATCAATCGCAAGAATGTCGATCGAATCGTGCGGGTTGACCCCATCACTGGAGTCCCGCGGGTGGAGCGGCCGGAGCAATGAGGAGTCCAGCCGCGGCCAGGCGCGGTTTCACGCTGCTCGAAGTCTTGGTTGCTACGCTCATCATGGCGGTGGCGATCACCGGCCTGATGTCGGCAATTTCCACTTCACTGCGCAGCGCAGCGCGCCTCACCGACTACGATCGCGCGGTGTTGTTCGGCCGTCAGAAGATGGACGAGCTGCTCATCGCCGCCAAGCTGCCCAAGCTCACGCCTTTTGAAGGCACCTGGGATGACACCATCACCGGCGGGCTTCCTATTTATTGGCGTGCGCGCCTCTCGCCATTTGAAACGCCTCCCCATGCCGGGCCCGGTGCGCCGTTTCTCGAACACATCCAGCTTGAAATTTGGTGGATGAATCAGGATCAGCGCCGCAGCTTCACGCTGGAGGGCTTCCGGCGGTCTGTCCTCAAACCCGAGGACATGGCAGCGGTGCAAGGAGCGGGCCCATGACCAGGCGGCGGGTTTCCCGAAAACGCGGCGCCCAATCCGGCGTGACGTTGATGGAGCTGCTGATTGCGATCACGCTCCTGAGCCTCCTGTCAGTCGGAATTGTCATCTCGCTGCGCGTGGCCTTGAGCGCCATGAACAAGGCCGATTCGCGCCTGACGAGCGACCGCCGCGTCAACAGTGTGCAGCGCATCGTCGAGGAACAAATCGAAGGGCTCATCCCGGTTACCGCCGATTGCCAGCCTGTGGCCGAGGGCCCGCGCCAAACCATCAGCTTCTTCCAGGGCGAAACGCAATCCATGCGCTTCGTCTCGACGTATTCGTTACAGCAGGGCGCCCGCGGCCTGCCCATGGTCCTGGAGTTTCAGGTCATCCCTGGCGAAGACTCTGACGGCGTGCGGCTGGTGGTGAACGAACACCTGTATACGGGTCCGCGCGGTGCCGGCCAGTTCTGCGCCGGATTCGGGCCCGACCCGGCCACCGGAATACAAGGCCCCCTATTCGTTCCCATTCAAATCGGCGCCGGATCTTTCGTCCTGGCCGACAAACTTGCTTTCTGCCGCTTCAGCTTCCGCGACACAGCGCCGCCTCCGGACTTATTCAAATGGATCGTGCGCTGGGTCAAGCCGGTGCTGCCCAGTGCGATCCGAATTGAAATGGCGCCCTTGAATCCGGATCCTGGACGGCTGGCGCCAGTCACGTTGACCGTCCCGGTGCGAGTGAACCGCCGGCCGATGGAGAATTATGATTTCTAGCCGCCGAATGCGGACCGAAGGGGGCACGGCGCTGCTGGCGGTGCTGTGGCTCTCGGCCGCCTTATCGGCCATCGCCTTCACGATTGCCAGCAGCGTCCGAGCCGAAACCGAACGCACCAGCACCGATGTCGATGCGCTGCGAGCGGGCTATCTGGCCGACGGCGCCATCGATCGCGCGTTGCTCTACATCCAATGGGGTCCGAGTTACAGGAATCCGGACGGCACCCCCAAGTACTTCGAGAACCCGACGCCCGTGCTGCACTTCCAGTTCCCCACCGGCGCGGTCAACGTGGAGATTATTCCGGAGACGGCCAAGCTGAACGTCAATCTCGCGCGGCCGGAAGAAATAAGAAATCTTCTGCTGGTCATGGGAGTGGTTCCGGCGCAGGCCGAAGCCATCACCGCGGCCATTCTCGACTGGCGATCGCCCACGCCCGGCGGCGCCTTCAGCCAGTTCGATCAACATTACTTGTCGCTGGTTCCGTCTTTTCAAGCCCGGCATGCGTCTTTTCATGAGATTGAAGAATTGTTGCTGGTCCAGGGAGTGACGCCGGATTTGTTCTACGGAAGCTATACACGCGATGAAGAAGGACACTTGCTGCGGCACCCGGCCTTGCGGGATTGCCTGTCGGTATTTGGAACCAAGGGAGTGCTTGACATAAATACCGTCGAGCCGGCCGTCATGGGCGCGGTCGGAGTCACGCCGAACGCGGTGACGGCGATCGTCAATAGTCGCCGCCAACACGTCATCAAGCAGGGTGACGTGGCGGGGTTCTTGGGTGGCGCGGGTCCCGGCGCCGCGCGTCTCGGTATCGCACCCAGCGCCATCGTCACGCTGCGAGCTACGGCGGCGCTGCGCCTTCCCAATGGCCAGCTCTCCGATCTGCGCCGATCCGTGTCCGCGATGGTGAAGATGCTCGGCCCCGGCTTTGACGAACCCTATCACGTCATGCGCTGGTACGACAACGTGGTGGCGCCGCAATGAAGCTGCCTGATTTCGGAAGATGGCTGGCCATCGGAACTGCCGCCGGTGTCGAGATCGGCCGCGAGAATCTGGCTTCGACCGTGGTTCGCCTCCGGCCTACCGGCGCGCGCATTCTCGACCAGTTGATCATCCGGGGATATCGCGACCAGGCCGCCAGCGAATGGGGCGCCAGCTATTCGAACTTTCTTGCCAAGCTGGGCGCGGCGCATCTGCCCGCCACCGTCCTGTTGCCGCGCGAAGAAGTGATGGTGCGCCAGATCGCGTTCCCCGGCGTCTCGGACAAAGATCTCGCCTCCGCTATCCGGTTCGAGATCGATTCCCTCAATCCCTATTCGGAGGAAGAAGCGGTTTTCGACTGGGCGCGCATCGGCAAGACGGCCTCGGTTTTGGTGGGTTTCACGCGACGCTCGGTGCTGGAGCGCTACCGCAGCCTGTTCGCCGAAGCTGGCGTCAAAGTGGCGTCCTTCACATTTTCGGCGCCGGCCATCTATTCGGCCATCCGCCTGCTCTCGCGTCCTTCTCCGGATGGACTGCTGCTGCTGGAAGCGGAAGCCGGCGAAATTGAAGTTTATGGCGAGAGCCCCTCCTGGCCGCTTTTTTCGGCGCGCCTGGAGGCCTCCGAAACCCGCGCCCGCACGCTGGCCATCGCCGAGCTGAGGCTGCCGCCGGAAACCGAGCCGGTCGCTTTGCACGACGCCCTGCCCAAACCCTCAGCCGCGCCGCCCGATTTCGACCTGGCCGCCTCCGCGCTGCCCTACGCCACCGCGCTGGCAGGTGCCACGCTCGCGCCCGCCCTGAGCGTTAATCTTCTCCCGCGCGAGCTGCGGGAGTCCAGTTCCCGCTTGCGCCTGGTGCCTACCTTCGCGCTCGCTGCCCTGGTGGTCATCTTCGCGGTGGTCGCGCTGGCTTATCCGAAGTATGCCGACCGGCGTTATATGGGACTGCTGCACGATGAGATCCGCCGCATCGAGCCGCGCGCGCGAAAAGCCGTGGAGCTGGATCGCGAGATCGCCGTCACGCGCAATCGCACCCAAACCCTCGACAATTTTCGCCTGCACACCAAAGAAGACTTGGATGCGATAAACGAGCTGACCACCGTGCTGGCGCCGCCCACGTGGCTGAGCTCGTTCCAGCTCACGCGCGATTCCCTGAACATCCTGGGCTCGACCGATCAGGCCGCCAGATTGGTCAAAATGCTCGACGGCACACGCCAATTTCGCGGCTCCGCCTTCTCTTCCGGGCCCGTGCAGGCGGGCGGCGGCGAGGCTTTCGGAATCCGCTCGCAGCGCCAGGCGGTGTCGCAGTGAAGTTGACAGATCGCGACAAGCGCGCCCTTCGATTGCTCATCGCCGCGGTGGCCATCGCGTTCCTCTATTGGATCGCCACCCGGTCGTCCGGCACTACCACCAGCGTGGCCGCGCCGGTGGATAGCGTCGAGCGCTCCGAAAAACGGCTCACCGCGCTGCGCACGGCGCTCGCTACCGTGGATGGCAAAGAGGCCGTCATGAAGCAGGCCGCCGCCGAATTGGCCGACCGCGAAAAAGGCTTGCTGCCGGGTGACACGGCCAATCAGGCTCAGGCCCAATTGCTGCAGATTATCAACCGCGTGGCCAAGGAGCAGAACCCGCCCATTGAAATCCGGCAGACCGAGTTCGCGCAGCCCCGCTCTTTCGGCGACGCCTACGGCCTGGTCACCGTTGCGGTCAGCCTGGATTGCCGCACCGACGAATTGCTCAACCTGGTGGCGGGTTTGAGCCAGCAGCCCGAGCTCATCGCGACCGAAGAGTTGCGTACCGGCGCCGCGAATGCCAAAAGCAAGAGCATGTCTACGCGGCTCGCCATTTCCGGAATCGTGCCGCGCAAGCTGGTGCCCGAAAAGAAGGGGCTTTCGTTTTGACACGCAAGCTCATGGTGTTCAATTTGCTGCTGGTGGCCGTGTCGGCCTTGCTGGCCGTTCAGATCCGCAGGGAATGGCGTTTCGCCCAGGCGCGTGAGCAGGCCTTTCTGCGCAAGACTCTGAAACTCACTCCGGCCCGGCCGCTGACCCCCTTCCTCAAGCCGTCGCCGCTGATGGCCAGCAATTACGCCGGGGTGGCGGAGAAAAATCTCTTTTCGCAGGATCGGAATTCGAACGTGATTGTCGATCCGCCTCCACCGGTGCAGGAAAAGCCGGTGCCTGCTTTTCCGGTGGCGCGGGGGGTGATGTTGTGGGATGGCGTTCCCCCTACCGTGGTGCTGAGCGAGAAGTCTGGTGGGGCGCAACGCGGATATCATCCCGGAGACACCATCGGCCAATGGACTATCGTTTCCATCGACAACCAGTACGTCACCTTCGAGTGGGATGGCAAGCAATTTCAAAAGCGGCTGGATGAGCTGCTCGACAAGACCCTGGTAGCTAGTGAAGCTCCGGCTGCCGCCCCGGCGGCATCGGCGGCGCCTACCAATTTGACACCTCCGCCAGCCGTGCAGTCTCTCTCGCCCAAAGCAGCCGGTCCCGGTGTCGACATCGGAGGCAACTTGAGAGGCTGTGTCGCCGGCGACAGCTCGCCGCCCGGGACCATCGTGGATGGCATGAAAAAGGTAGTTAGCGCTACACCGTTCGGATCCGTGTGCCGCTGGGAATCAGCGCAGTGAAGGAGACAAGAAAAGGCATGAAAACGATAATCATGATACTGCTGGCGGCCGCAACAGCCGGCGCGCAAAATCGCTCTGTCGCAGCCCGGCAGTTGTCACCAAAGCCCGCCGCTACCAGCGCCGATACCGCGCCGACGCTTCCCAAAGGGGCGATCGAGGTGGAACCGAACCTCTATCGTTATACCGACGCCCAGGGCAAAACCTGGCTCGCGCGCCGCACGCCCTTCGGTTTTTCCAGATGGGAAGACAAACCCGCGCCGCCGCAGCCTGCCCAGGTGGACACCGCGCCGCCGATCAAAGCTACCGACCTTGGCGATACAGTTCGATTCGAGCGGCAAACGCCGTTCGGCAAGAACACCTGGCTTCGGAGGAAGACCGAGCTGACCGATGAAGAGAAAGGCTGGCTGAGCGCGGCCGCACAACCGAAAGCCGCGGCCAAGCCCTCTGAAGCATCTGCAAACACAACGGAGAAGCGCTAGTGGCCGGAGCCTACCGGAGCCTGGGCGTAAGTCTCCTGCTGCTGCTGGCGGCCGTCGCTGGAGCGCAGATCCGGCAATTCCCGCCCATAGCGCCGCCCCTTCCTCCCACTGCGCCGCGGGTGCCGCAGCAGCAAGCGCCGGGGGCACGTCAACCGGGGCAGCCGCCCGCGGCCGCCCAGCCAGCGGCTCAACCGAATCAAGCCGCACCTACCAGCCAGCAGCCCGCCCGGCCTCTACCCAGCTCCCCGACCGTCTTCGGAGGTCTGTCGCTGAACAACGTCTCGCTCACCGAAGTAATCGACCTGCTGGCGCGCCAGCTCAAAATCACGTACATCCTAGACCCGCGCGTGCGCGGAAGCGTGATCCTCAACACCTACGGCGAAGTGAAGGACGTCGATACGCGTTCGCTGCTGGACATCATTCTGCGGCTGAACGGCGCCGCTTTGGTGCAACAGGGCAGCATTTATCGCATCGTGCCGCTGACGGACGTCTCTCACTTGCCGATTCCCCCGGAAACCAAGACCGACTCGCAGGACATCACCGAAGACGATCAGACCATGTTCAATCTGATCTTTCTCAAGTACGTCACCGCCGAGGAGCTGTCCAACGTACTCAAGCCGTTTGTGGGCGAAGGTGCCTCGCTGGCCACTTACACACCCGCCAATCTGCTGCTGATCATCGACAGCCGCCGCAGTATGCGCCGCACCATGGACCTGATCGCCATGTTCGACAGCGACCAATTGGCTAACCAGCGTGTGCGCGTCTTCGAAGTAAAGAACGGCCGTCCCAGCGACATTGCCAAGGAACTCGAGAACATCGAAAAGTCGATCTCGATGTCGGAGAAAAACAGCCCGATTAAATTTTTGCCGATCGACCGGATTAATACCATCATCGCCGTGGCGCCGAATCCGGGCGCGTTTGTCGAAGTGGAAAAATGGCTCGCCAAGCTCGACACGCCTATTAAGGCCACTGCCGGCGAGGTAGCCAATTATGTTTATCGCGTCCGTTTCGGCGACGCCAGTTCCATTGCCTGCTCGGTCCAAGCGCTCTATGGACAGCTCGCCGGCGTGGCGGGTGCGCAGAACAGCATCATGATGTGCATGGCCATGACCACTGGTATGGGCATGGGGGGCGGTGGCATCCCAGGCATGGGCGGAATTGGGAATTCTCTGCCAGGCATGGGCGGAGCCATGATGGGCGGCGGGATGTATGGTGGCGGCATGTACGGCGGTGGTTATGGAGGTGGCTATGGCGCCGGCATGTACGGCGGAGGATATGGCGGAGGATACGGCGGAGGATATGGCGGAGGATATGGCGGCGCGGCGCCCTATGGCCAGCAGCAGCAAACTTCAGCCGGCGGCGTGAGTACCAGCCCTATGGGCGTTGCCGGCGCACCGGGCGCACCCGGTACGGACTTGACTGGAACATATCTGGGAAATGCGCCTGGCTCTGCTCCCCGCTTCCGCGCACCCCACGTCGTTGCCAATCCTTTCAATAACACCTTGCTCATTCAGGCCACGCCGCAAGAGTACGAGAGTATTCAGGGCCTCCTGCGGGATTTAGACGTCCCGCCCCGCCAGGTGCTGATCGAAGCCAAAATTTACTCCATCGATGTTTCGCATGCTTTCTCCAGCGACGTGCAGGCCGCGTTGCAAAAAATAACGGGCACCACCGCTCACACCGTCCTCGCCAACTTTGCCGGCAGTACCACTAACTTGACCATGGGAAGCCTGGTGGGCAAAAGCCGTGAAGTGGCCGCCGCTGTTCAACTCATGGAAAACGAGAGTCACGCCAAGCAGCTTTCGGCTCCCGCTGTAATTGCTACCGATAGCATCCCGGCCACCGTCAACGTGGGCCAGTCAGTGCCGACTCTATCCGCCGAAGCAGTCACGGGAATTCAGCAGAATGGCACGTCCTTGTTCGCAAATTCGGTTTCCAACGTCGCAACCGGTACAACGCTCTCCATCACGGCCCGTGTCACGCCCAGCGGCATCGTGACTATGGTGATCAATCAACAAGTCAGCTCGCCCCAGCAGAACACCAGCAGCAACATTAATTCCCCGGCCTTCTCCACCCAGTCCGTCCAGACTCAAATCACGGTTCAGGATGGCGACACGGTGGCGATTGGCGGCGCCATCAGCGAGACCAATAAGGTTGACCTTAGCGGAATCCCCGGCCTGCACCGAATTCCGATTCTAGGCGCATTGTTCGGCCACCGCGATTACTCCCAAGATCGGACCGAGCTCGTAATCTTCCTCACCCCGCACGTCATCTACGACAGCACCCAGATGGCCGACGCCACCGAAGAGGTGAAAGCCCGGCTCAAGGATCTGAAAAAAGACGTCCGCGAATAAAGGCGCCGGGGTCGCTAGGCTGTTTGAATCAGCCACTTAGGCCCTTCGTACTAATCCGGTCCGGAATGCTGGCCTATGCCATTTATCCCGGCTCAGTCCCCATTCAGTTCCAGTCTTTCGCCGTTGGCTGTAAATTATTGACCCGGCGAACGTACTATGCTTTAATAACCTGCTGGGCTGCATACGGTTAATCGGGGGAGTAGAGTATTCTTCTAGTACTTTGCGCTTGACTTACTCTCGCGTTGAATGATATGTATGATTGACTGCGTCCCAACGGTTTGGCGGCATTCATCTTTGGCGCATGAATCCCGCGAGCACTGAGATAGAGAAGTCTAAGAAGAATTTGAGCTAGATGGAGACAAAGAATACAGTTCGAGCTACTAAGCCAGGCAGTGCGGGACACGTGCTGTCGCTTCTCGGGCCAAATTCGCAATCTTCATGACGAGCAAATACTCGAGGCTCAGGTTGAAAAAGAGAACTTCCATCAATTCAATTTCAGTTTTTCACAAGGAGAAGGAAATGGCAGATTTTCGCAAATGGTTCTTTGCGTTTGCGGTCCTCGCGCTGATGTTGGGCGCATCCACCGCCTACGCACAAATTCCAGGCGGTTCCGGTTCGATCATTTGTAACCTCAACCCCGCCAACCCGACCGTCGTATCGGTAGAGAACATCTCCGCACTGATCGGCGATTACGTGCTGGTGTGCTCTGGAGGCACCCCGACACCCATCGGTCAAACTATTCCGCAGTTCAACGTGACGTTGACACTCAATCAGAACGTCACCAGTCGGCTGCTTGCGGGCGGCTATATCGATGTTCTTCTGACCATCGATGAGCCTTTTCCATCCGCTGTCACGGGCGGTGGAACTCCGAATCCCGCCAATGCCACGCAGGTGAATGGTTCGCCCACCGGGCAGAGAGTTTGCTACTCGGTGACCGGAGGTCCCGGAAGCTCCCCGGCGAATTGCAACGTAATACCAGGCCTCTGGGATCAAGGAACGTTCCTGTTTACAGGCAACCCCTATGATCCAAGCGGGCCCAATGGCGCCTCTGCGTACAACGTATTCGTTGCGCACGCGACCTCCAACTTAGGCCAGGTCACGTGGCTCGGCGTACCGATCGACGCTCCCGGCACCGCGGGCAACCGCATTATCCGTATGACCAACATCCGGGCTAATGCTTGCAACGCCGGCCTCTCGGGCGGTTTGGTGCCGACGCAGATCAACGGATTTGTGTCCTTCAACGGCTCCACCAGCGTGGTTGTCAACCAGAGCCAACAGGTTCTTGCTTATGTCCAGCAGGGTCTGATCGTCGGCTCCACTCACGCCACACTGGTGCAGTGCAATAACCTGAACACCGAAGGAGCCGGCACTAATTTCACCGGTCAGGGAGACATAGGTACAGAAACACTCCAAGTATCTTTGACGGAGGGCTATGCGGCGTCCTTCAAGAGAAAGATCGCTGCTTATACCACGGTTACCGACGTCAATGATGTCAACAATACAGCCCCTCTGCCGCAAAACGTTGTGGGCCTGAATTATAACTCGGAGAGTGGATTCATGCCGACCGGGGCAGCTGCCGGCGCGCTTGGGACCGCTTCTCAGGGTGATCGCTTCCTGTTGGTGTTTAACAACGTCAACACCGGGGCCTCGCTATGGGTTCCGCAGTACGTCGCCCTTACAGTGAATGGGAAGGGCGCACCGGGCTCTCCAAACCCGCCCAGTGACATCGGCGGTTGGACCGGTGGCTTCCTGGAACTGGTTGGTAGCAGCTCGGACCTCGCCGGGAATCCCACGGCGCTTCCGCCAAGTGCTACCGCCACGTTTAGCGACGCTACTTTGGCGTTTGTCGGCCCCACCACTGCACCGTTCCTCAATGCGGTTCTGTTGAGTGGTACCGGCAACACACTAACCGCCGTGTACGAAGTGGCGAACGCAGATCCGTTCGCTCCCGAAGTTGCCGTCGTCAACGTCGGCGTAGCCTACGTCTCGAATACGGCTCAAAACCTCCCGGCCCCCGGCCAGTCCACCGTGACGGCATCGTTTGCTCCGCTGAGCACGGTTGGTACCTGGTCCAGGACCGACCCGATTCCACGCTGGTGCAACAAGTCCAGTTCAGTTAACTCGTTCTTGATCACGGTTTGCACTTGCGACCTCCTGTTCCCATTCGTGACCAATACCGGCGGCTTTGATACCGGTATCGCCATCGCCAATACAACCATGGACCCCTACGGCACCACGCCGCAGAATGGCACCATCACGTTGTACTACTACGGCAGCTTGCCCGGTACTCCGGCTCCAGCGCCGATCACGAAC
>DATJWJ010000035.1:0-6248 GCA_035501355.1 Bryobacteraceae bacterium
ATGCGGGCGTGGACGCGGCTGCGAAACAATTCGGCGTCGACATCCTGTGGAACGGCCCGCGCGAAGAGACCGAATATTCGCGCCAAATAGAGATTGTCGATTCGATGATCGCGCGGCACGTGGACGGGTTGGCGATTTCCGCCACCGATCATTCGGCGCTGGTGAAGCCTGTCGAGCGCGCCATGCAGGCCGGCATCCCGGTGACGGTCTTCGATTCCGGCCTCGACATCACCGGCTACGTTACTTTTGTCGCCACCGATAACTACGCCGCGGGCCAAACTGCCGCGCGTCGCCTGGCCGCGCTGGTCGACCGCAAAGGCAAAGTGGCCGAACTCATGCACAAGCCCGGCGGCATGTCCACCGTCGACCGCGAGCGCGGGTTTGAAGAGGTCATGGCCAAGGAATTTCCAGCGATTCAAATTGTGGCTCGTCAGTACGGCATGGCGGACCGCGCCAAATCGCGCCAGGCCGCCGAGGACATCCTGACCGCGCATCCCGATCTAAATGGCATGTTCGCATCCGCCGAAGCCAATTCCATCGGCGCGGTGCAGGCCATCAAGTCTCGCGGCCTCTCAGGCAAGATTAAGCTGGTGACTTTCGATTCGAGCGACATGCACATCGAGGCCCTCAAGGACGGAACCATCGATCTGATGTTAGTGCAAGACCCTTACCGCATCGGCTACGAAGCCGTGCGCAGCCTGGTGATGAAGCTCAACGGCCAAACGCCGGCGCACCAGATTAATTTAGAAGTGCACGAAATCAGAAAGTCCGACCTGGACCAGCCGGACGTGCAGGCGCTGCTGTTTCCGAAATGGATGAACGAGCAGCAGCCCTAGCTCTCGACAAATTCAACCCGGTACTCTTCGATGACGGGGTTGGCCAATACGTCGCGCGCAATCTGATCCAGTTCGGTGGCGGCTTTTTCGCGATTGGTCCCGGGCTCCAAAGTAATGTCGAAAAACTTGCCCTGCCGAACCGCGGCGATCGATGTATGCCCCAGACCCGCCAGAGCTGATCGAATGGTCTGGCCTTGGGGATCGAGGACGGTCGGTTTCATGGAGACGTAGACGCGTGCTTTCATGGAAATCTCATTGTAGCGGGCGTCGCTAGCGAACATCGTAGTACGTTCGGTGGCAACTTGCGGCCTATGCGATTAAAACTTTCGATATATAGCTCGTTTCCGGTCGAAAAGCTTAGATAGAAGGGACGAGAGATTCCAAGACCTGGAGGAAAAATGAATTTGATTCAATTGATACAGTGCGGGTGCACGCGGCTGGCCAAGGACCTGCGCGGTCAGGATCTGATTGAGTATGCGCTCATGGCCGGTTTCGTGGCCGTGGCCGCCGGCGCAGTCATGCCCAGCGTTGCGACGAGCATCAGCACGATCTTTTCGCAAATTTCGAGCGTGATGAGCCTCGCGGCTTCGCAGAGCTAGCCAAGCAAGCCAATCGATAACGGCTGGACACGCGGCGCGCGACTGTCCTAACCTACAACTTAGGTCCGGAGGCGCATTATCGTCAAAGTTTGTGTGCTGGCTAGCAGCAGTTCAGGCAACTCGACGTTCATTTGCACCGAGCATACGCGCGTGCTGGTGGATGCCGGGCTGAGCAAGCGCGACGTTGTGGCGCGGCTGGCGGCGATCGGCGAAGCGGCCGAGAGCCTGGACGCAATCCTGATCAGTCATGAGCACTCCGACCACGTCAGCGGCCTGGTGGCGCTGGCACGGCAACTCGATATTCCCGTTTACATCACGCGGCTGACCGCGCCCTCGATACCGTGGGGTGAATACACGCCCAAGCTGGACTGTTTTCAGGCCGGCGCCAGTTTCACCATCGGCGACCTGGACATCGACAGCTTCACCGTTCCGCACGACGCCATCGATCCGGTGGGCTTCTGTTTCCGCGCCCATGGGATCAAGGTCGGAGTGGTAACGGACTTGGGCTACGTGCCTGAGTCCATCAAGTTTCACCTGCGCGGCGCGGATCTTCTGATTCTGGAATCCAACCACGATCTCGAAATGCTCAAAGTCGGGCCGTACCCCTGGTCGGTGAAGCAGCGCGTAATGGGGCGCAAGGGACACTTGTCCAATGAGGTGGTCTCGGATTTCATTTGGCGCGACTTGGATTCGTCGGTGAGCACACTCGTGCTCGGGCACCTGAGCGAACACAACAACCATCCCGAAATCGTGCGCAGCATGGCCGAGCGGGCGCTGGATCGCGCCAGGCGGTCGCTGTTTACGCGGCTGGTTGTCGCCGAGCCGAAGGGTCAAACCGAGGTCTTCACATACTGAATGATCGATCGGTACACCAGGCCCGAGATGGGCCGCATCTGGAGTGAAGAGAACAAGTATCGCCAGTGGCTGGAAGTGGAGCTGGCCACCGCCGAAGCACTGGCCGAAACGGGCGAAGTGCCGGCCGAGGCGGCGCGTCTGCTGCGCGAGCATGCCAGCTTTCAAGTTGGCCGCATCCATGAAATCGAGCGCGAGGTCCGGCACGATGTGATCGCGTTCACTTCGGCGGTCGCGGAAAGCATGGCTGCGGCGGAACATGCCGAGGCTTCGCGCTGGCTGCATTATGGACTGACGTCGAACGACGTGGTCGACACCGCGCAGGCGTTGCTGGTGCGGACTGCTTCCGAGATCATTCGAGTGGGAATCGACGCGCTATCCCAAGTCCTGAAGACGCGCGCCTTCGAGTTTAAGAACACCGTGCAGATCGGGCGCACGCACGGAATCCATGCCGAGCCCATCACCTTCGGGTTGAAATTAGCGCTTTGGTACGACGAAATGCAGCGCAACCGCACGCGCTTCTCGGCCGCAGCGGAGGGAATGCGCGTCGGCAAGATCTCGGGTGCGGTGGGGACCTTTGGCCATATTGGTCCACAAGCGGAAGAGCGCATCTGCCGGCGGCTCGGCCTGCGCCCGGCTCCGATCGCATCGCAAGTAATCTCGCGCGACAGGCATGCCGAATATGTCGCTTCGCTCGCGTTGATTGCCGCCACACTGGAAAAGATCGCGCTCGAGATTCGCCACTTGCAGCGCACCGAAGTGCGCGAAGCCGAAGAGCCGTTTTCGGAGGGCCAGAAGGGATCCTCCGCCATGCCCCACAAACGAAATCCGGTGGTCTCGGAGCAGATCTGCGGCCTGGCGCGCGTGGTCCGTTCGAACGCGCAGGCCGCTTTTGAGAACATCGCTCTGTGGCACGAACGCGATATCTCCCACTCGTCGGTGGAGCGCATCATTCTTCCCGATTCCACCATTCTGGTGGACTATATGCTCGCGAAGACCCACTGGCTGATCTCCGGTTTGCGGGTCAACGCCGAGCGGATGAAGAAGAACCTGGACTTGACCCGAGGGCTGGTGTTCTCCGGCCAGCTCCTGCTGGACCTGACGGCTGCGGGCTTACTACGTGAGGAAGCTTACAGAATTGTCCAGGCTCATGCCATGCAGGCTTGGGAGACGGACGGGGACTTTCGGGCCGCAGTGTCAAATGACCCACAGATCCAAGCCTATCTTTCGTCCGCGAGGCTAGCTAAGATCTTCAGTATTTCCAATCAGTTAGATAACGTTGACCTTATCTTTCGGCGCACCTTCCAGGAACCTTAGAGCGTTTCCCCTAAATCAAGGCTTCCATTTCGCTGGTCTTCGTTTAAACTATAGTTGGATTGGATAGGGCCAGATGAGAAACATGAGCCTGGAAGATCGCTGCACCGAACTGGAACTCGCTCGAGTGCTTTTGGTTGACGACGATCCTACCTCGCGCCTGACTCTGCAGACCGTGCTGCAAGCCGGCGGCTACCATGTGGATGCCGCGGCGTCCGCAGCCGAAGCGGTCGGAAAGATGGATGAGCAGGAGTACCAACTGGTGCTGAGCGACCTGCAAATGGAATCGCCCGAGGCCGGGTTGAAGGTGCTGGCACATGCCCGCATGATGGATTACAAGCCGGCTACGGCCATCGTGACCACCTACCAAAAGAAAGAGCATGGAATGAAGGTGGTGACCCAGTCCCGGATGTTGATCAAGCCCGAGGATATTCCCGGGCTGCTGGGCAAAGTGGCAAATCTGATCAGCGAGCGCGCTGCACGCCGGGTGCACCGCGAAATGCGCCACGCCACCTAAGGCGCTTTCTCTTCCTAACAGCCCTAAATTACGTCGACACCCATGCTGCGCGCGGTCCCTTTGACACTGCGCATCGCGGCCGCCAGATCGAAGCAATTCAAGTCGGGCATCTTGATCTTAGCGATTTCTTCCACTTGCTTTTCGGTGATCTTTCCGACCTTGTTCTTGTTCGGTTCCGCTGATCCCTTGGCCAGGTTGACTGCCCGCTTGATGAGAACGGGTACCGGCGGAGTTTTAGTGATGAAGGTAAACGACCGGTCGCTATAGATGGTGATCACCACCGGAATGATGAGGCCTTCCTGATCCTTGGCGGAGGTCTTGGCGTTGAACGCCTTACAGAACTCCATGATGTTCACGCCCTGGGGGCCGAGTGCCGTTCCAACCGGAGGGGCCGGAGTGGCTTTGCCGGCCGGAATTTGCAGTTTCACCTGCGCGTTAATTTTCTTTGCCATGTTTTTCCAGATCTTTCTACTGCTTCTCTACTTGTAGGAAATCCAACTCTACCGGCGTAGCGCGGCCGAAAATCGTGACCAGCACGCGCAACGTGTTGCGCTCCGCGTTAATCTCGTCCACTTTGCCCGAGAAATTCGCGAACGGTCCGTCGATGATCTTTACCATCTCGTTCTTTTCGAAAGACATCTTCGGGCGCGGCGTCTTGGCCGAAGTTTGCTGGCGGTAGAGGATGGAATTCACTTCGTCGGATGAAAGCGGGACCGGGCTGTTCCCGCCGCCCACGAAGCCAGTGACGCGCGGGGTATTCTTCACTTCGTGCCAGAGCTGGTCGTTCATCTCCATTTGGACCATCACGTATCCGGGATAGAGCAGGCGTTTGCTGGTAACTTTCTTGCCGGCCCGCAGCTCCATCACTTCTTCGGTGGGGATCAGGATCTGTCCGATTTTGTCGGAAAAGCCGAAGGCTTGCGCGCGCGAGCGCAGCGAATCGGCCACCTTTTGCTCGAAGCCCGAGTAGGTGTGGATGATGTACCAGTTTTTGCTTTCGTCAACCGGCGCAGGCGCTTCGGGCGGCGCTTCCTCGGAGGATGCGGCCTCGGCGGGCGCTTCTTGGGATGACTCGGCTTCCGCTTCTTCCGCCTCGGCCTCGGCCTGGGGCTGCTCCGTTTCGGACTCGCTCAGCTCGGCCTCCCGCTCGCCTGCCTCGCGGTCCAGTTCGCCCGTCTCTTGTGTTGAAATAATCTCGTCCTCAGCCATTTCGTGTTTCCGCCTAGTGGGAGAATGTCGTGAAGAGCTTCTGGATCGCGTTGTTCACGATTTCATCCACCACCATGAAATAGGCAGCAAGCAGGAAGACCGCAATAATCACCACGCCAGTAGTGGCTCGCACCTGTTTCCAAGACGGCCAGGTTACCAGGCGCATCTCGGTCAGAAGCTCTTCGAAATAATTCTTCATGCGGACCGGCCAGGTGGAGGCCCGCTGCATGAAGTTGCCGCTGTCGCCCTCTTGTATTTGTGCTATTGCCATAACCCTACTTCCTTGACGTGCTTTGATTGCTTACTGGCAGGGGCAGAGGGATTCGAACCCCCAAAGGCGGTTTTGGAGACCGCTGGTTTACCGTTAGCCTATGCCCCTCAGCCAATTCCAGTTTACTTGATTTCCTTGTGAGCCTGATGTTTGCGGCAAAAGGCGCAGAACTTCTTCAATTCCAGCCGCTCGGTCATGGTTTTCTTGTTCTTGGTTTTGCTGTAGTTCTTGCGTTTGCACTCGGTGCACTGCAAGGTGATAATTTCGCGCATGCGCTGCTCCTATTCCAAAATCTCGGTCACGGTCCCGGCGCCCACCGTGCGGCCGCCCTCGCGGATCGCAAACCGCAACCCTTTGTCCATGGCCACCGGCGTGATCAGCTCGACCTCCAGGTTCACGTTGTCGCCCGGCATCACCATCTCGGTCCCAGCCGGCAACTGCGTCACTCCCGTCACGTCCGTGGTCCGGAAATAAAACTGCGGCCTGTATCCCTTGAAGAACGGCGTGTGCCGCCCGCCTTCATCCTTCGACAACACGTAGATCTCGCCCCGGAACTTCTTGTGCGGCGTGATCGAACCAGGTTTCGCGATCACCTGCCCGCGCTCCACGTCGTCCTTTTCAATTCCGCGCAGCAGCAAGCCTACGTTGTC
>DATJWJ010000036.1:0-20807 GCA_035501355.1 Bryobacteraceae bacterium
ACAGCCCATAATCTCGAGACACTCCCGCTGTGTCGGCAGTCCGGTTCCCCCGCCATGCGTCGCGACGATCAGCGAAGGTATGGTCAAAGAGATATACAGATCGCGTTCCTCCGTCAGCTCGCAATAGATCACCGCGGCCGACGATTCAGCCACATTCGCGACATCCTGCCCGGTGGCGATGAACATCGCGGTAATGGCGTTAGCCGACTGCGCGCCATTGTTGTTCGCCCCCGACAAAAACGCACCCACGTTGGCGACTCCGTGGTGATACACCAGCTTCTCCGGTTCCACCCGCAGGTGTTGGATCAGCACATCGCGCCGGATGGTGGCCTCCGCGGTCACGCGTTTCCCGCGCGTGCGCATTACGTTGACGTGCGACGCCTTCTTGTCGGTCGCGAAGTTCGATTCCAGGTAAAAATTCGTGATCCCTTGATAGTGATCCAGTATCCAACTGCACGCCGCGAACGTCGCGCGTCCCACCATGTTTTGTCCGGCCGCATCGCCGGTCGAGTAGTTGAACCGCAGATAGACGAACTTGTTCGCCACATAGGGATCGATGTACTGCAGCTTGGCCACCGAAGAAGTTGATTCGGCTTGCGCGCGGATGTCGCCGACATTAGCTTGTACCCAATCCACGAAATCACGGCAGGCGCGCGCATCGCGGAACACGAACACGGGCGCTCGCTGCATGGCGTCGGCCATCACGGTCGCCTTGACGCCGCCGCAGAGTTTTAAAACCTTCATCCCGCGATTGTAGGAGGCAACTAGCGTCCCTTCCGAAGTCGCCAGAGGAATCAGAACGTCGCCGTTCGTGTAATCGCCGTGCACTTCCAAAGGTCCGGCGAAACCGATCGGCACCTGGGCCACGCCGCAGAAATTTTCGCAATTGCCGCGCACCGCGTGTGGATCGAAAGAATATTCGAACAAATGCCGCGGCTCGATTCCGCTTACTTTCTCAATCAGCGCCTGGCGTGCGCGGATCGCCGCTGGACTATAGTCGTCCACCGCATCGCGCGGAATATGCAGCGCCGGTTTCTCTTCCTCCGCGATGGTGTCTTCCACTTTGAATTCCAGCGCGCCAAATGGCCTCGACTCGAACGCGATGTCGATCTCGTGCTTGCCCATCTCGAGTGCCGGCTCGCCGGTTTGCACCGTAACTACCGTGCTCAGAGGGAAGGGAATCGGATGCGCCGAGTTCACCTCCATCGGGCTCAAGGTGCTGCCGTCGGCCAGATCCAGGCGCACGTGCTCCAGCGCCACGCCTTTGCCGTCGATGGCAATCGATCGGACACCCACCAGCTCGGCGTCGCCCAGACGGTTCTTAATCCCGAACTGTGCGCCCTGGCCGGTATTCTTCAGGCTTCGCAGCGTATAAAGTTTCTTGAGTAACAGGCTTGGTATTGTCATTGGGATGCCTCGCTTCCGGAGGCGCTAGCGGTAGTTGCAGCGCGCAGCGCCGACGCTCCCCATCGCGCTGGAAACAGCAGTGCGCTGCGCTGTAAAGAAATGAAGTCCGAGACCGAAAGCGGCGGGTGATTCAGGCCGAAGCTGGCCAGGCCGCGCACGACGAAGTCCCGGATCAGCACGCTATTGATGGACACCTTCGATCCGGCGATGTCGTAGAGCACGCCGTCGAGCGTAAACAACGCTTTCTGGAACATGGCCAGCGCGGCCGGAAAGCGGACACCGGCCAGCGCAACGCGGTCCAGCAACTCCAGCGCGTCTTCCCCTCCTAACGATCTGCGCGGCGCTCGTTCGAAGAACTGTTCCACCGCAGCGCGGATCAGCTCGGCCTCGGCCGGATTGTCGTCACCTTGGTTGGACCTTAGACGGCGAATAGCCTCCGCGACGCCGCCCGGATTCCGCAGTACCGTCATGATCACGAGCATGGCGAGCTGCCGCCGCGACTCCCGGTCCAGCCGCTCGGTCAAAGCCCAGTCCAAAATCACCAGCTCGTGCCGGCCTTCGTCGTATAGCAGATTGCCCGCGTGCGGGTCCGCGTGCAAGATGGTCTCCGTCTCGCGCGAGAGCAGCGGCACGGCGATTAAGGCTTCGATGAGCTGGTCTGCCACGCCCATACGCTGGTAGGGCTGTTTGGGGAAGGCGTCCGTCACCTTGACGCCGTGCTCTTCGCTCATGGCCGTAATCTGCGGCGTGCACAGCGGCGTTATCAGTCCCGGCACGCGAACCCCCAGCGTCACCCGGTAGGTGCGCAGTGCATCGCGCAAAGTGGCTTGCTCGCTCACGAAGTCCAATTCATGTTCCAGCAGCAGGCCCACTTCGGCCACCATTTCCGGAACGTCTTGCGCCGCGAATCTATAACGGCGGCCGCCTACCAGGAACTCGCTCAATTCCTGAAGCAGCCTGAGATCTTCGGCGAAGCAACGCGCCACATAAGGCTTGCGAACCTTGAACACACCGCGCTCGCGCCTTCGAGTGTCCGGATTGCGCCACGTGAATCGCACAATGGCGCTCACGCTCGCTTCGCATAGAATGCCTGAGTCCAACTTGACCGCGCATTTTCGCAATCGCGTGCCCAGCTGCCTCACGATGATCGACCGGATACTGGCCGCGGTCATATCCGACATCCCGTTCTCCAGCTCCGCGAGCGCATGCCGCAACGGATCGCCCAGATGGCGATGCCGGGCTATCACCTGGCCCATCTTTTGGATGCCGGGCATTTTGGAAATCAGCAGCAGCAGGCGCGTGCCGGGCGCGGTGTCCAACGGCAAGTCGACTTGTTCCACCAGCTTTACTGCCAGCCTCGAAGCCGACAGCCGTGAGAACACAAACTCAACCGCATCGCGCACCACCGGCCGCCACTGCGCATAAACCTCCGGCACGAGCAACTGGATTGGAACGGCCTGCGCCACCCAGCTGCCAACCTCGTCGCGAGTGGCCTGGTCGCCAGCTTCCAACTCCCGTCGCACGGCTCGGATGCGGGCTGCCTTGGAATGCTTTCCGAGACAAGCTTCCATTAGCGGCCGCAATCGCTCCGGCGCATTTGCGGTTATCAATTCTCGAAGCGCAAAGGGTGCGGCGCGCACCGCCATACGTGTCAGGAACTGCTTCGCGCCGCTCTCCGTTTTGCGCGCGTTCCTCAAAAGTTCAGGCGCAAGGGGCAAGGGATCACCAGGCTGCTTCACAAACAACCGGCAACTCGCGTGCCAGCGCCGCGCCTAACCGCCGGTTGTGCCGGAAACGAACTGGCGCGCCCGGGTGCGAAACGATCTGAGCCAAATCACCTGAAGGCTTGCGCCAACTCACTCACTTGCTCGATAAATTCTTATTCCCGCCGCGCTCCCAAGCGGCAGCCAACCTGCTGCAATTTGAGCAACCGGAGTCCTGCCCTATGCCTCAAAATCACGCCGGCGATCGACTCGCACCGTTGGACGCTTTGTTCCTGTATATCGAAAAGAAGGAAATGCCGCTACACATCGGCGCGGTTTTCGTCTTCGATGGCCATCTGGCCGTGGACGACTTAAAGTCACTGATCGAGGCCAAGCTGCCTTTGATCCCGCGTTATCGCCAGCGCCTGATCTTTCCGCCGTTCAACCTGGGCTACCCGACTTGGGAGTTCGATCCGGAGTTCAACCTGGATCGTCACATCCGCCACGCTCGCATCCGGCCCGGAACCCAAGCAGCGCTGGAGAACCTGGCCGGCGAGATCTTCAGCGAGATCATGGATCGGAACCGCCCGTTGTGGGACATTACCGTAGTGGACGGACTGCGCGGCGGGCGCACCGCGCTTATCGCCCGAGTGCATCACTGCCTGGCGGATGGCATTGCGGGAGTGTCGCTCATGAATCTGATCTTCGATCAAAGTCGCGAGCCAGCTCCCCTGCCGCGCAAGCGTCCACTGCATGCGCCTCCTCCGCCCGAGCCGGGAGCCAATCTGCTGGACGCGATGCTGGATACGTATTCTCACGCGGTGAACCGGCTGTTTTCCTTGCAGTCGGCTGCGTTGGGCGTTAGCCAGGAGTTGGTGGGTGAGTTAGTGCAAGGCTCCCTTGGCCGCCCGGTTGAAGCCGTGACTGAACTCGGCCAGCCCATGCAGGATTTTCCGTTCAAAGCGCCGTCCCTGGGGCCTAGAAAAGTCTGCTGGGCCGAATTGCCGATGGATGAGATCGATGCCGTCCGCCATGTTTACGGCGCAAAAGTGAACGATGTTTGCATGGCCATGCTCGCAAGCGCTATTGGGCGTTACGCGCACGCGCACCGGCTCAGCGTCAAGAATCGTGTGCTGCGTTTGATGGTGCCCGTCAATCTGCGCGACCCTGTTCAGAGCCAGGGGCTGGGAAATCGGATCTCGCTCGTTCCGGTCAACATCCCGCTTGATATCAGCGATCCCGAGGAACTTTTGCGCACCGTCCACCGCCGGATGGAAGCCCTGAAACATGCCCATGCCGCGGACCTGGTGGTGCTCGGCGGCAGCCTGCTCGCCATGTTACCCGTCCCCGTTCAAGCGCAGCTCACCGGCCTGCTGTCCAACGTTGTACCTGTTCTGCCGTTCGACATGGTCTGCACCAATGTGCCTGGGCCAACGGCGCCGCTGTACCTGCTGGGTCGAAAGATGTTGACTTACTACGGTTACGTCCCCATCGGCGACTTCATGGGGGTAAACTGCGCTATGGCCAGCTACAACGGCAGCATGTATTTCGGGTTGACCGGCGACCGCGCTTGCGCGCCGGACCTCGATCGGCTGCGGGATTTCTTGAACGACGCTTTCGCCCAGCTCAAGGCCTCCGCGGGAATTGAGGCTCCCCGCCGCCCGCGCCGCAAACGGCCGCCGGTTCATGCTGGAACTGTCAGCGGCGCACCAGCCGAATTGGCCACTGCGAAATAAATCGCGGGGGATCGCGCTTTTTGGGTGTGCCAATTTCCACTCGCATCTCAGGCCATCTTCTTAGAACCGGTTCTCTTTTTCAACTAGTGCCAGTGGCTGTTGGCTTGCCGTGAGAATCCGGGTTCACTATATCGTTATCGCTATTGGCGGGCGCTTCGCTGCGCCTGAAAAAAAGGAAGAGGCATTTTATGCAACAGGCAGTTGGAATGGCTGAACGGCTCACTGTGATTGGCAACGTTGCCCGTCTGGAGCTGGAGAACATCGAACGCTTTGGCGTTTATACGCGCCTCTATTATGAAGACCAAAGTTATACTAATGCTCAAGAACTGCGTAATGCCGGCGCACTCGCGCGCCTGCTGCATCACTACGGTGTACGGCGGGGCGACCGCGTGGTTGCGATGCTGCCCAACTCACCCGAGCTGACCTCGGCGTTTCAAGCCATCTGGACCATCGGTGCGGCTATTATCCCGGTAATCCCGCAATGGACGGCCGGCGAAGTCGGGCATATCCTGCGCAATGCCGAGCCCGAGGTCGCCATTACGATTCCGGCCTTGGCGCCGCGGCTGGAACAAGCCAACGCCGAGATCAAGACCCTGAAGCATTTGCTGGTTTTCGGCGACAGCGAGGTGGCTGCCGCCGAGAACATTCTGGACGCGCTCCAGAGCGCCTCGCCCATCGAGAACCCGGCCGACGTCGTGCCATCCGATTTGGCGGTCCTGCTTTATACCTCCGGAACCACCGGAACGCCCAAGGGCGTCATGCTCACCCATGAAAACGTGAGCGCTGGACTGGAGAGCACTTATCAACAGAATCCGAATCTGGCGCGGGGCAGTGTGCTAAACGCGCTGCCGCTCACGCATGTGTTTGGCATTCTGGTCCAAAACATCGCGAATCGTTGGGGTTGGAGTACGGTGCTGATGCGCCAATTCGATCCTGTCAAGGCGCTGGAAGCCATCGAGCGCCACAAAGTCACTTATCTGCCGGGCGTCCCGACCATGCTCATGTATCTGCTGGGACATCCGGAGCGCGCCAAGCATGATCTCTCGAGTCTGACCCGCATCACCAGCGGCGGGGCAGCCTTGCCCGAGCGTCTGCGCCAGCAGTGCGAGCAAGTATTCCGATGCCGCGTCGATCAGGGCTATGGCTTGACCGAATCGGCTTCGGTCGCCACCGGATACGAAGTCGAGCGGCCTTACCGCGCCGGCTCGGTCGGCGTGGCTACGCCGGGAGTGGAGATTTGCATCCTGAGCGATAGGAACGAGCTGCTGCCGGCCGGCAGCAAGGGCGAAATCTGCTTGAAAGGCGGCAACATCATGGCCGGCTATTGGCGCGACCCGGCGGCCACCAACGAAGTGCTCAAAGAAGGCTGGCTGCATACCGGCGACATCGGTTACCTGGATCAGGAAGGCTACCTGTTCATCACCGATCGCAAGAAGGACCTGATCATCAAAGGCGGCGAAAACATCTCACCGCGCGAGATCGAAGAAGCGCTGTATCTCCATCCGGCGGTTGCCGAAGCGGCTGTCATCGGCGTGCCCGACGCCGTCTATGGCGAAGAGATCTGGGCCGTGCTGCAACTCAAGACCGGAGTGCAAGCCGCCGAGGAAGAAGTCCGGCTGCACGTTTCTCAGTACGTCACCAAGTTTAAGGTGCCTTCCCGGGTTCTCTTCCAACCCATGCTACCCAAGAACCTGACCGGCAAGATTCTGAAGTATAAGATCCGCGCTCAGCTTTTGGCTGAGATGGGCTTTGTAAGCTAGCCGGATCCGGGGACGGGTCAAACAAAAAGGGCGGACCGAAATCCGCCTTTTTTGTTGCGTAGCTTGAATGGAGCTTACCGGCCGGCGACGTTCTTGCCAAACTGGAAGGCCGGTCCACACGAGAAGCGGATGGTATTGCCCGCCTTCAAGATGTCGTTGAACATCTGATCCCGTGCATAGTCCGCCTGGAAACGAAGCGCGAAATGGTTGGTCACGTTGACTTCGAAGCCGCCGCCGAATCCGTAGAAGTAAGTCCAGTCCGTTTTCTTCCCGGTGGGAGTCAACTGGCCTACGATTGCCGAAGCGATGGGGTCGCCTGGGCGAGGGGTTGCTACCGCCTGGAGTGCCCCCAGGTTCGGCCGTACAAAGAACGTGACCGATTGGAAGTGACGGAACGGGATATCAGGACCTACTTGAAAGGTCTGTGTCCTGATGTTGGTCGGCACTGCCAGATTGTAACCGGCTGGTACCAGACCCACTGTTTCGAGCGCCCCCAGTTGCTGGCCGAGCTGCGTCGCCAGCGACGGGATCAGCATGCCTGGCTCGAGTATATTCCGCCCCGAGGCCACGGAATAGTCGAATCCCAAGGTGAGCCACGTTTTCGCGCGGAAGCCGAACTGTCCGTTAAAGCCCGGTTCGGCCAAGTTGATGCTGGGCTGCAGGATATCGGTGAACCCGCCATAAGCGTCCCAACGGCCGACGTAAGTTTGTTGGCCGAAGGCATACGAGCTAAACAGAAGGCACGAAAGCAGCAGGATGGCGGCCAACCGCATCCCGCGGCTTACTTCGATTGCATGTACATGTTGCATAATTTCTCCTGAGGATAATCTCCCGGCGTGATTGGTCCTGCAATCGACACACCATGCAGGAAGCTGGACTTCTAATGGCGGCGCTGGATCCCTAGCGTGCCAATTCGACTTCGACCCGTTCGCAGAAACGAGTGAATCGGAAGGTGCGTTCGATGTTGGGGCTGGAGATCTTCAAGCGCAGCCTGCCTCCGCGGGCGGTGATGGCCCTCCACAGCCAGACCAGCAGATTCAGCCCGACCGAATCTACCATCTGAGCGGATCGCAGATCGATCTCAAACCACTCGAAAGCCCCGGCCTGTGCGGCCGGATTGTGGAGCGCGTCTTCCAAGGCGGCGCGCAGGCCATCGGCGGTGGTGCTGAGCACATCGCCTGAAGCCTGGAACTGTACGGTTTTCCGGTATTCGTCATAGGTCGTCTGAGTGTCATTGGCCGGCATAGGTGGTCACCTTGAGTTATTCATTTCTTTTTCCGGGTGCAGCGGGAATTCCATGGTGACCTCGGCGCCGCCCCGGCCGAGGGAAACGCGCGGAGCATGGACCTGCATCAGCAACAGGCCGCGGTGATCTTCCACTGGATTCCGGCGGTCGGTAGCGGCATGCTCCGCAACATCGAAGTCGTAGCCCGAGCCCGGATCCCAAACCCGCGCGCGCAGCAACTCGCGGGCTGGATCATAGAGCACCTGGAAACGCCCTTTTCCGTCGCTGGCGCACCCATGTTTCAAGGCATTGAGTACGGCCTCGCGGGCGCACAACACCAGGTCGTAGCGCACGCTCTCGCTGAGGGCGGGCAGCGCCAATTGCAAACTGCGAATCCAACGCTCCTGCACACGATCGATGCTGGCGATGGTTTCCGGTCCGTAATCCTCGGCGATCAAAGGCTGCACGAAGGGGACTGGCGTCGTATCGGCGGACGCCCCCGGCCAGATGCGCGCCACCAGCACGTCGTCCTGGGCTTCGGCCACGAATTGGGGCGGCTCTCCGGCGCGCGCTTCCAACAAGGTGTATGCCACGCTAAGAGAACTCGCGTTCAGTGTTTCAGCCAGGTCTTCCAGGCCATCGGTCCACATCCAGACTGGGCCGGATGGAATGGCAACCCGATCGAACGTCGGTGCGGAATCCGGGAACCATCCTAATGGCGAAGAGGACCGCGTTCCGATGGTTCGAACCCAGCCCTGGCAATCCACAAAGACTGGAGGACAGCCGCCGTAATTCCGGGCGCTCACGCATCCGGAGCCGCGCTCGATTTCGAGCGCGCTCACCGAGACCGAAAAGACCTGACCGGCCGGCTCATCCAAAAGCGCCCGATTGTATTCTCCGAGAGCTTCCGCGAGCCCCCGTCCGCTACGCAACATGCCGCTCAGCATCCCGTGAAAATAGGAGGACTGCGCCAGGGCGTGCAGGTCATGGCCGGCCGCATCGCTCATCAGGAACACGTCCCGGCCGCCCGGCAGGCGATGGTAGGCGAGAAAATCTCCACTGCCGTCGTAACGCGGGTGGAAGCGGTATTCGAGCGAGACATCGCCGCTGCGCAGCATGCGTTCCAGCATGGCCTTTTGCAGTTTCCCGGCTTGTTTCACCTGGTGGCGCATTTCGGCGAAGGCGCGGCGCTGGCCGGTTATGTCCGACGCTCCCGCCACGGTGCGGCGAATGTCGGCGGGCCCGAGCGGCTTTCCCAGGAAGGCACAGACGCGAGCCTGCAGGCTTCGCTCCAGCAGCCACTGTTCCGGTGAAGCGGTAATCATGACGGCGGCTAACGTTGGATAAGTGCGGTTGAGCCACTCGACGAACTCGATTCCATTGGCGCCAGGCAGCGAGTAATCCACCAAAGCACAGGCTAGTGAACCTGGCTCCAAGTTCTCGAAAACAGCCTGCGCGGAACGTACGTCCGGCACGGAGATAACCTCGTAACCTGCATCAGTGAGTGCCGCTTCCGCGATTCTGCGGAAGATTGGATCGTCGTCAAGAACCAGCACGCGCCGCGAACTAGATTTCACCACGCTTTTCTTATCGGAAGAAAGAGGCTGAATATGACCGCTACATAAAGTCGCGATTCATCGTCAGTGCTGCTGTTGCTTCATTTGAATGGCTACGAACGAGTCGATTTCGTTGATCAAAGTGCTGGGCAGTTGATCGTCGAGCGAGAACACCGCCGTTGAGGCGGAGAGCGAAAGCAGCGCCATGCGCGAGCTGAGATCGAACTCTCGCCCCAATTTAATACGGCTGATCGCGGTTCGCGCCTCTCGCAAAGACCCTAACGGGCCGAAGATGGTCAAGAAAGCGGGGCCCGTCCAGCGAAATAATCCCGTGCTGTGCAGTTCATCGTTTACTTGCGAGGACAGATAGGTGCAGTACCGGGTGAGCACCTCATCGGTAGTGCGGGCTCCGTATTTCCGGGTCAACACATGATAGCGGTCCAGTACAAACAGGGCCGCGAAGAAGTGGGACTGCCGTTGATGCGCCGCTTCGATTACCGCGCTGGCACGGCCCCTGCCGGGCAGACCGGTGAGGGGGTCCGAGTCCGCTCCATTTTTCTCCAAAGGGGCCGATTCGCGAGCCGAAACACCGCCCGGCCAGAAAACCAGGGAGACTCCGGCGATCTGTTCGTGTTCGTCGCCAATGAGCGAAATCCTTTGTTCGACCTGCGTTTCCGTTCCGGACTTCGAAACCAGGTTCAGCAGTCCCCGGGGCTCGACTTCCTGCTGGCCGCCGAGCGCCGAATTCAGCAGATCCGCGGTGATCGAAACTTTTCCGGCGTTGCACAGTGCCAGGACTCCGGCGAGGTCTTTTCCCAAGGCTTCCTTTGACGACCAGCCGGTGAGCGATTGCGCGCGGGCGTTGATCAGGTTCACCAGTCCGGCGCGATCGGTAGTAATCAGCCCGACTGTCAACTGGTCCAGCGCGCTGGTAAGGCGTTTCTGCTCCTGGCGTTTTTCCCGCTCCAGTGCGGCTTTGTGGACTGCCATCCGCAGCGTGGTTTGCAAGGTAGTTTCATCGAACGGCTTCACCAGGTAACCAAACGGTTCGGTGCTCTTGGCGCGCTCCAGCGTCTCCTCGTCGGAGTGCGCCGTGAGATAGACCACGGGGAGCGCCAGTTCTTGGCCGAGCGCGCGAGCGGTTTCGATACCATCCAGCGTGCCAGCCAGACGGATGTCCACCAGGGCGAGGTCCGGCTGGTCTCGCCGGGCTATCTCGAGGGCTTCCTCTCCGGATGCGGCCAGGCTGGTTTGGTAGCCGGCTCCGGCCAGCGTAGTCTGGATATCCCGCGCGACCAGTTTTTCATCTTCCAGAATCAAGACCCGCGCCATGTGTGACTCCATTTCCTTGTTCCGGCGCCATGGCCGGGACAACAATTCGAAAAGCTGCGCCGCTCGAAGGCGAAGCCGACCAGGATCCTTTCATCTGCGACACCAAATCATCCACTAGTTGCAGCCCCAGCGTGGTGGCCTGCCGGAGATCCAGGTCCGGCGGCATCCCCACGCCGTCGTCGGCTATCAGGAGCACGAGGTTGTGCGCCTCATCCTCCTTCAAAGCCAGATAAATTTCGCCGCGGCAGTCCGGGAAAGCATACTTGCAGGAATTGGTGATGAGCTCGTTGATGATGAGGCCGCAGGGCGTCGCGATCTCGGAGTTCACCCACACCGGCTGCAACTCCAGCCGCAAGCTGATCTCTTTAGAACGGCGGCTCACGCGCAAAACCTCCGCCGCGAGAGTGCCCAGATATGCGCTGAACTCGATGCGGGAAAGATCCGGGGATTGATAGAGCTGTTCATGTAAGAGCGCCATGGCCTGCACGCGCGCCTGGCTGTCACGAAAGGGCTGCCGTTCCTGGATGTTGGCGATGCGGGCGGCCTGCAAGCTGAGCAGGCTGGATATGATTTGCAGATTATTCTTGACGCGATGATGAATTTCCTTGAGCAGAGCGGTTTTCTCGCGCAGCGCCACGCCTTGCGCTTCCGATTTTCTCCGCTCGCTCAGATCGCGGCCTACGCCGATGATCACCTTCTGGCCGTCCCAAATGCCTGGGCTGAGCCTGACCTCGACTGGAATGGCAGCGGAGTCCCGGCCCAGTAAGGTCTCAAAAACCAGGCTCGATTCGGTGCCGGGAGCGGGTTTGCGCAAGGCGTCAAAGCGGTTGCGAAGGTCGGCCGAGTATACCTCCGCCAAGTGCTTGCCTCGCAGTTCCGGCTGGCTACAGCCGGCGTGTTCCAGCATGGACCGGTTGGCGTCCAGAATATATCCTTCGAGATCGGCGATGACCAGGAAGTCGTTCAAGGAATCAAACAGCGCCCGAAGCTGGCATTGGCTTCGAGCGACCGCTTCCTGAGCCTGAATGCGGGCGATGGCGCTGCCGATCTGCGCGGCGACGGTCTCCAGCGCGGCGCGGCTGAAGTCCGGTATCTCGCGCAAAGTATGAGATCGGGTTACGAGCCAGCCGATGCATGCGCCTTCGTGCAGAATGGGAACATTGGCGTGTGCCAGCACGGTGCTCTCGGGGCCGCGCTCGCGGCCGGCTTCGGTGGGAAGTGTATAGAGGGGTTGGCCGACCATGAATCCCGGATCCTCGGCGGCGCCGTTACAGCCGGTGCACTCCGCCAGTACGGGAGCCATGGAAGCCGGGTCCAGCAGATAGATCTCGCCGCCGTCCATCTCGGCCAGGTGAATGGCGGTCTCCAGGCACGGGCGCAGTGCCTGGCTGAGGGTGCAGGCGGTGGCCAGTTTGTCCCCCAGATCGCGCTGAGCGTCGGCGAATTCCAGGGTGCGGTTGAGCACGGTGGTGTCTTCAATGGCTCCCTCCAGATAAAAGGGCTGGCCCTCGCGCACCACCCGTGCTGTCACTCTGCCACTGCGCTTCTCTCCGGTCTTGCGGCGAAACTGCTCTTCGAACGTGACCGGGCCGGCACTGTCCAACACCGCGCTCAGCAATTGGGCACGATCCGACGGCGAGGCGTATAACTCCTTGGTGTGGGGGACGGCCGCGATCATCTCCTCGGGCGAAGCATATCCGGCCCAGCCGGCCAGCGCTTGATTGACCTGCAGTAGTTTTCCATCCAGTGTGCTGCGAAAGAAGCCCAGCCCAAGATGCCCGAGCAGTTCGGCGTGACGCTGCTCGCCGCGGCGCAAACTTGCCTGCAGGCGCTGGAACTGGTTCAATGCTTCTGCAAGTTTCCGTCTTAGCCGCCGAACGATATTTCCGCCAAGAATGGTCGCGGCGCCAAGCAGCGTCGCGGCGCTAAGTGATACAAATGTAGGAGAGAAGTTCACACCCTGCTTGCTGATCGTATCGGCACGCGGGGAAGGAACTGTGAACGAAAACTGGTGAAGTCTGGCGCGGAGGCGCTTCTAGGCGACCGGCTGCTTCTTGCGTTTTTCTTGTAATTCCTTGGACTTAACAATCTTCTTCTGGAAGCGATCGACGCGTCCTTCCGTATCCACCAGTTTTTGGCGGCCGGTGAAGAAAGGATGGCAGTTGGAGCAGATTTCCACCCGGATGTCGTTCTTATGCGTGGATCTGGTCTTGAAGGTGTTTCCGCAGGCGCAGATAACGTTCACTTCTTCGTAGGCAGGATGAATGCCCGCTTTCATGGTGTGAATCCTTTCGAATAGCTTGGCTGGCCGGGCCGAACAGCCAGGGCGAGCCAGGGAAAATTCAGTATAGCAAATACGAACCCCCGCATCGCCACAAGGAGCGGTGCGGGGGCGGTAGCCTAGGTTAATCCCAGGTATTACTTAATTTTCGCGCAGGGCAGGCGGCCGGTCCACAGGAGCAGCGGCCTCGTCACTGAACGAAACCAGAACGTTCGAACGGTCGACTTTAGCTGTCGGCCACCTCGCGCGTGGAATTAAAGCTACTATCACTACCATTGCTCATGTTAGACTGGACCACCTCCTTTCTCAGTGATGCTTTTATCATAAGACCCACCGATCGGGGATGTCAAATAATTTCTAGCGGTATACTATATGTAGTAGTATCGATTCCTGCGGGGTGCAATGGGTGGGTTCGTTTGTGAAAAACTAAAAAAACGCCCCGCACTGATACGGGGCGTTTTGACGAAAACCAAACCACATAGAGGCAACTCCCCAGAACCTCAAAAACTCAACCCTTGAAACTACCCATCCAGCTAGCAATCTGTGCGCCAGCAGCTAAGTAATTCGAAATTCAAGGCGCGGGCAGACGAGGAATCCAGATTCCAGGATTCTGGCTACGGGATTCAGAAAAACCCCGGGCAGGCAAAAGGGGGGTACAATAGCCACTGGTGTTGAGTCCCGCTTCATCGCGGCTGGAACCAGCCCGCGAATCCCCCGTTCGGGACGGCGCAGCCAACCGTCTCTCGCTCTTCGCTTTTTTCCTGTGCGGAATCTCGATGTCATTTTTGGGTGCCATCCTGCCGGCCTGGCGCTATCACCTGGAAGCCGGATTCACGCAGGCCGGCAACTACTTTCTGAGCCTGGCGGTGGGTTTTCTACTATCCGCCGGAAGTTCGCCACTTCTTTTGGCTCGCAAGGGGCCCAAGTTTGTGTTGGTCTTGGCGAATGCGCTGGCTTGTGGCGGATTCCTGATTCTGGCTTTCGCGTCGCCGCCCGCGCTGGTGGCCTGGCGACTGGTTGGGATGTTATGGATCGGCGTGGGAGCGGGCTTGCTAAACAGCGCGATGTTTCAAGCCACATCGCCGCTATATCAGCGCGACCGCGCCGCCACAACCAATCTGGCGGGCGTGCTGTTCGGGTTAGGCTGCCTGCTAACGGCGCTGCTGGTTGCGGGCACCTACTATGTCTATACGGTCACCAGCATCCTGATTCTGCTGGCGCTGGTTCCCGGATTCTCCGCGGGCCTGTACGCCCAGTCCAGCTTATCGCGCACCATGGGGCCGGAGTGCTCTGAGCTCTGGCTGGTTTGGCGCGACTTCAAGAATCCAGGCGTAGTGCTGTTCGGGCTGCTGCTGTTCTTTCAATTCGGGAACGAATGGTCGATCGCGGGTTGGCTGCCGCTGTTTCTCATCCGGCGCTTGGGGATCAGTCCGGAAGCATCCCTGTTGATCCTGGCGCTGTATTGGGCCATTCTGTTGGTGGGACGGATTCTTTCGCGGTTGATCATGGCGCGGGTGAGCCGCGGGGCGCTGCTGCTGGGGTCGATTCTTTTGGCGTTGCTGGGCACCATGGTTCTGGCGTCCACCAATAATCGCTTCGGGGCCGTGATGGGGGTGCTATTCGTGGGCGCCGGCTACGCCTCGATTTATCCTCTAATGCTTCAGAAGATCGGGCATCGCTTCCCGGAATATCGCGCCGGAATGTACAACGGGTTGTTCACGCTGGCCATCATGGGTGGGTTGCTGGCGCCTTGGACACTGGGCTTTCTCGCAACGGCCTGGGGCATCGAGGCGGTCATGATAGTGCCGATGCTGGGCGCTTGCATGGTGTTTGTGCTGATGCTGCTGATCCTGCTGGAAGCCAAGCTGAGCAGCTTATCGTAACGCGCACAACGGAACGCCGCGGCAGCGCATTTTTGGCGGCACGAGGATGCCGCAGCGTCCTGTGCGCTTATTTGGAACTCAAAGAATCCGGATCTTAGTTTTCGCTCCACCCGCGCCGGTGTAAGTGAGTTCGAGCGAGCGGATGGAATTAGGGTCGCCATCGAAGCGAAAGAACAAGTATCCGCTGACGGGTTTGTTGGTGGAGCCTTCCGGCAGAGCTACCTTTCTGGAGCGCGCGCTGGTGGCGGACTCCTCCGTGTCCAAGCTGATGGGCCGCCGCGGCATGGAGGATTCAAGTTCTCGAGCTTTGTTGCTGGATGGCACAGGGATAGGCGGGCCGCCCAGTTGGACGGCGCTATCGCTATCGTTGGAAGTTGAGTTGAGAGATGCGCGGGAGGAGCCGGCGCCGGGCGTTTGCGCGGCGAGCATTTTTCCGTCGACGCTCAGGGTGAACTGGCTTTTGGAAATGGTCAGGCCATTCTTTGCTTGGGGAAAAACGCCGACGTCTACGACCAGAAAATTTTTCGGCGCATAGACTGGGGCGTCGCTTGGGAGACCGTGGGGCAGGTACTTGGCTCCAATTTCGATTCCCGCGGCCTTAATACGCGCCCCGTAATCAGCGGGCTTGGGCGTTTGCCCCGCTAACAGCAGTGCGAGGGTCGGCCAAAGAACAACTGCCCGAATCGCCACAAATTCAGTATAGCCCTGCCCAGCTGGATTCGATGACCTATCAACGCAGTGTCATGCTGATCGGCACGATGAAGTTGATGTCTGGGTCGCCCAGGACAGACGGGGCGTGTCAACGAAAATGGCGACACGCCCTTTCCACAACTAGACTACTGCCCAACAGGTATCACGGCCGTGTTTGCGGCGATGCCATCTTGTATGATGCGGACCTGCAAATTGCCCGGGCTGACGGTTAGGGGAACAACGAAATTAAGCTGATAAAGCCCAACGAATCCCGGGCTCAGGCCGGCGAAGAGCACCGTCGCCGGTTGATTGTCAATAGTAATCTGAGGCAAGTCAACCAGCTGCGCGGGTGGGTTCGCTGGTGCAGCCGCTCCTGACGAAACTGGCGGCTGCGTTGGTCCGAGTCCTAAAGCGTAGGCAACGAGAGTCTCCCCGGGTTTGGCGGGATCGATCTTCGTCACGAGGGAAGAATCGGCGCTGTGCTGTGCGACCAGAATGCCCTCTGCCGATACATCCACAGCGGGTTGGACACCAACAATATCGAGCATCTGCGGCAATGAAACGGCGCCGTTGACTAGCGCTAGAACCTGATACCGCGGACCCGGAGAAAGCTCAACAGGAATTTGTAGATCGACTTGATGGTCGCTCACATAAAACAACGGTGCCTGGAATCCGCCGATCAGGATGGAGGTTCCATGCAGGTTGAGCGGCAGCGGCGCACCGTTGGCCGAACCGGACCCCGATGCCAGACCTGCGCCGTACAGTTCCGCGACGGTTCCCGGACTTAGTGCTGCCCCGGCAGCACGATAGAACACGTTTACGGTTCCTCCGGCGGTGGTCTGTGGAGGTGGAACTTGAATTGGAGTAACCGCCCCGAGAACTTGCGCAAACCCGTTCAGCGTCCCGGCAGAAGCGATGAATCCAATCTGAGTTTGAGAGCCAGCCGAAGCCGGTTGCCAGGTAGCGGAATAGATTCCGGTCTGGCCCGCCTGCTGAAGCTGCAGCGGTGAATCTGCATTGCTAAAGGACGCGACAACAGAGGCGCCGAGCTCGGGCGAACCGCAGTCATCAGTGAGCTGAACCATCAGAGGCACGGGAAGTTCGGCAGTTACGGAAAACTCATTGGGCAACGCTACTTCGGTGACGACAAGCTTACTAGGTGTGCATGCGGGTACAGCACGCGTATTGTGATGCTGCGGTGCGTACCCGGCCGGGCCTGACGTACTGTCTGGAGGTAGAACAACCAGGGTTACGTTCACCGTTCGCGCCACACCATTCATTGATATCGTGAGGTCGCCGGCAAACACTCCCGGTGTCAGGCGCGAGGTGTCGGCCGATACAGTCAACGTGCCGGGGGCCGAGGCGGCCGAAGTTCCCGAAGAGCTGCTGAGCGTCAACCAATCTGACGAGGCAGCGGCCTGAAAGAGTTCAGCCGCGATACTAGTTGTATTCACGGCTATGGATTGAGAGGCTGTATTCTTGCCACCGGCAACCCCACGGAAAAATAAACCAGCCGGCCAGGGAGCGGGCGCTGAAGGAGAGCCGCCAGCTTCCAAATCTAACGCGACCACGGCATAGATCGGCGAGTTGGCCGCGTTTGGTGAAGAAACGCGAATTAATGCATAAGCCGGTCCAGGACTGGACGAAATGAAGTTCTGGTTCACGGTGAATTGGAGCGAACCACTACTTCCCCCGGAGACGGTGCCAGAGGTAGTTTGCAGCGTGATCATGCCGGCACCGGAAATTAGATCGGCCGACCAGCTTAGAGTGGTGGCCGCGTCGCCTAAATTGAGCACTTGAATTGTCGAATGAGTGGTGATGCCGGTCTCCTGAACCGCCGGAATATGTAGGCCCGATACATCGGTGCCGAGAATTGGACCTCCGTCAGTGATGAATAAGGACACGCCGAGATCGAGCGGGCCGGCTGATGATTGAAATCGAATTGAATCGCGATAGCTGCCCGGCTTCAAGCCCGAGGGGTTGACTAGAACGTGGACGAACGCGAATCCGTTTCGCACGGTTTGACCAGTGCCGCCGGCGATGGCCTGAATCCAGGTGCTGGACCCCAGGACCGAACTCGCGAAGGCAACTGTCGATCCTCCACCCACGTTTGTCACAACCGCCACCTGTTCTAAAATCGCAGGATTTTGAGTGCTGGCGGCAAAGCGCATCGTCGCCGGAGCGACCTGAAGCTGAGGAGCGGCTGATGTCAGTATGAGGCTCACCGGTATATCGGTGGAATTTCCTCCGGCGTCCAGGATGCGGATGTGAGCTGTCGCATTGGCCGTGAGGGAGCTTTGATCGGCGGTAACTACAATCCGGGCCGGTATACTGCCGGATTTTGCACTCACAGTAAGCCATGGTGGGGCTGATGCGCCAGGCTGCCCGTTATCGAGTTGTACGGTGAAAGAGCCGGCTTGTGTGCCGGCCAGCGGGGTCACGGATATGACCTGAGCACCGGGTGAATCGCCCCCAACAGTTGCCGTGAAGGTCAAGCCCGCAGGGGAGATCTGCAACTGTTGTGGTCCAGCAGCAATGGTCAGACTGAAACCTGCGCCAACTGAGGCCTTTGTACTGTCGCTAACCGACACACCGAAGTTGTATGTTGCAGCGGATCCTGCGGGTGGAGTGCCACTCAAAACGCCGCTGGAGCTCAGTGTTAATCCCGGGGGAAGGTCAATTGCTGAAAACGTGTATGGTGGAGTACCACCGTAGGCGATGATCGGACAAGAATAGTTCTGCCCGATCGTCGCGGGCGGGAGTACATACTGCGTGGCAATCGAAAGTGGCAGGATGAGTGTGATCGAAAATGTTTTTGAGACCTGAAATGCCCAACTGTCGTGGGCGGCAACTGCAAACGTGAAAGTCCCTAGGCTCCGAGATGTGCCAACGAGCAGGCCATCAGTATTTACGATCAGTCCGGGAGGGATGTCTTCGTAAAAAGACGACCCGACGCTGTAAAATGTCCACTGATATGGCGGGAAGCCACCGCTTGTCGCTATTGGAACCGGCCCATAAGGCTGTCCAGAAATTCCGTTGGGAAGCGTCGCCGGGGTGTTGATACTGATCTCCGGCGCGACAGACACCGTAAATGTTCCCCTTGCGGTTTCGCTGGCTGCATCGGTCACTTGAAGGGTGAAGGTAAACTGCCCGAATCCACCGAGGACTCCTGATAAAACACCGTTACTATCGAGTTTGGCTCCTGAGGGAAGGGCGCCGGAAACCAGAGACCACGTATAGCCTGGAACGCCTCCGGCTGCCTGGAAGTTCCAGAAATAGTAGGAACCATCTTCGCCTGGAGTAGGGGGATTGGCCACGACCGACAACTGGGACTCGACCATGATGACGAAAGGTTCGGTATCGGTAGTGCCGTTGGTTGCGGACACGCCGAATACAAACACGCCCGTCTGAGTCGGAGTGCCCGACAAGATCCCTGTTGTGGAGCCGATCGTTAGCCATGGTGGAGGTACAAGCCCTCCGCCGTTTAGTGCCGTGAGGGACCACGAGTACGACGGCCCGGATCCCCCAGTGGCATTCAGCTGCACCGAATAAGGCCGTCCTAGTACTGCATCTGGCAAATTCTCACTATTCGTAATGCTGACTTGCGCTGCAAGGGAATAGGGCAACAACAGCAGAGCGCAGCGCAGCGCCTTATTTTCCCAAAGTTGTCCCAAGGGTTAGTATCCGCGATTTCACTTGCAAATGCAGTTCCAGTTGTCGGAAACGCTCTGAATTCTTCTCATTTCAGGGAAAGCACGAGACGCTCTGCTTTTACTTCCGACGGCACGGCGGCGTTGTGAGCCAAGACGTTCTCTGGATGGGCCGCTCAAGGAGAACAAATCTGAGGACCTGGCGAACGGGCCGGATCTTTCTAGGGCAGGTTCCTTCTTTCCGAACATGCCGTCATGTGGCCAAAAGCAAAGCCGACGGATCTGACGTCCCAGCGCGGTTCCATCGATCAGCGTGCTCGCCTTGCGTAGCCGCCTGCGGAGCCTTTTGGCGCAGCGGCGCGGCGCCGGTGCCGAGGCGATTCCCCACTGAGAGCGAACCGGCGGACAAGTGGCCTATCATGGCAGTGTCATGCAGTGTTTGGTGAGGAGCAGTGTGCCGTGGCTTTGTTTGGCGCTGCTGCCGCTCCGGGCGGCGGATAACCTCGCGGCGCGGCTGGATGCTGCGCTCGGTTCACCCGCCTTGGCTGGAGCTTCCGTAGGTCTGGAAGTGATCCGGCTGAGCGATGGGAAAATCCTGTATCAACACAATTCGGGCCACTGGTTCGTGCCCGCGTCGAACATGAAGCTGTTCACGAGCGCGCTGGCGCTCGTCCGGCTGGGGCCGGATTTTCGTTTCAACACCGAGATCGTCGCCGAAGAGCCGATCGATGCGGCAGGAACGATCGAGGGGGATCTAGTGCTGGTGGGCGGCGGGGATCCCAGCTTGTCGGCTCGCAGCTATCCGTATCAATACCAGCCTGCTGGTGCGCCCGGGGCTGGCTACTCGTTTCGCCCGATCGAAGAATTGGCGGATCAATTGATCGCGCGCGGACTGAAGCGGGTGGACGGCGATGTTGTGGGGGACGACCGGCGCTACGTTTGGGAGCCGCGTCCGGGCGGCTGGTCGATCGACGACGCCGAGTGGGAGTATGGCGCTCCGGTGAGCGCGCTGATCCTCAACGACAACAGCTTCGCGCTGAGGCTGCGGCCGGGTACGCGCGCCGGCGATCTGGCCGAGGTGTGGCTGACACCTCCGTTCGAATACTTCGCCATCGACAACCGCGTGCGGACTGTAGCGGGCGGGGAACCAAAGGTCGAAATCGAGCGCGAGGCGGATGAGGTACATCTGCGCGGGGTTCTGCCGCTGGGAGGCGCGGGTTTCTCCGAGCTGCTGGCGGTGGACGATCCGGCTCGCTACGCGGCTGAGGTGCTGCGCGACGTGTTGGAGCGGCGTGGAATTGCCATTCGCGGGGACGCAGTGGCGCGGCATCGATTCGCCGATGAGATGGCGGACGATTCGAGCGCGAAGGCTTCCTCGCCGCGTGTGGTTCTGGCTAGCCGCACTTCTCCGCCGCTTGCGGAGTTGCTCCAGGTGACCGATAAGGTCAGCCAGAATCTGCACGCGGAAGTGATGCTGCGCGAGGTGGGTTTCTTGAAGAAGCAGCCGGGCAGCCGGGAGGCGGGTTTAGCGGAGATGCGGGAATTCTTGCGCGAAATCGGCCTGGGGAAGGATTGCTGTCAGTT
>DATJWJ010000037.1:0-36957 GCA_035501355.1 Bryobacteraceae bacterium
GCAAGCGTTGGCGCGGCGATTTGTATCCTAGCCGCCGTGGTGGGTACGAGCAGCGCGCAAAAGCAATCCGCGACAACTGTGAGTGCTGTAAACGGCGAATGGCGCGCCTATGGCGGCGACAAGGGCTTCCAGAGATATTCACCACTCGACCAGATCCGCCCCGGCAATGTGAAGGGCTTGCGAGTGATCTGGGCGCGGCCGTCCATCGACCCGGAGTATAGAGAGGTTTTTCCAGACTTGGTTCCCTCCAACTATCTCCGCAGCACTCCGATCATGATTAACGGCGTTCTTTATGCCTCCAATGGGGTCGGTCTGGTGGAGGCGTTCGATGCCGCCACTGGGAAAACCAAATGGGTTCAGAAGCCATTTCCAAAATCGCTTAAGGAAGCCGCGGGCCAAAGCTTGCGTGGCGTGGAATACTGGCGTAGCGGGACGCAAGAGCGGATCATTTCTATTCGCGGGGAATACCTCTACTCACTCGACGCTAAGACGGGGGAACCCGATTCTAGTTTTGGCGAAAGCGGGAAGGTGTGGCTGAGCCGCCGGACCATTCAAAACGCCACTTTTTTCGCCACGAATGGGCCTCTGGTGGCTGACGATGTAATCATCGTGGGCGGCAACGGAGGAGCCAAGGTTGGCTCCGGGTACGGCGACAGCGGCATCCAGAAAGAAGCGGCCCCCGATGACATCCGCGGTTACGATGCACATACCGGGAAGCTTTTGTGGACTTTTCACGTCATGCCCCGAGAAGGCGAGCCCGGCATCGACACGTGGGGCAAGGATTCCTGGAGATATGTCGGCAATATGGGAAATTGGGGTCCGATGACGGCCGATGAGAAACTCGGCTATGTTTACGTCCCGCTGACAGCTCCCACCGTGTCCTACTATGGAGGGCATCGTCCGGGCAACAATCTTTACTCAGATAGCTTGGTTGCGCTCAACGCACGGACGGGCAAGCTAGTGTGGTATTTCCAAACAGTGCATCACGATTTGTGGGACTATGACCTCGCGTCGCCGCCGATCTTGGGGGACATCACGGTCAACGGGCGTCCGATTAAAGCCGTCATGCAGGCCAGCAAGACGGGTTTTCTGTTCGTATTTGATCGCGAAAGCGGCAAACCGGTTTGGCCTATCGAGGAGCGGGCCGTTCCGCAATCGAAGGTGGCGGGCGAGGAGACCTCGCCAACTCAGCCGTTCCCCACCAAACCTGCTCCGTTCGATCGCCAGGGCATCACCGAGGACGACCTTATTGACTTTACGCCGGCACTTCACCAGGAAGCGCTTAAGGTTGCGCGGCAATTTGTTCTGGGTCCGATCTTCACCCCTCCGTCGTTGATGAGCAATGAGCCGGGTGGAACCAAGGGCACTCTCATCTTGCCTGGCGTATGGGGCTCTGGCAACTGGAACACCGGCGCGTTCGATCCCGAGGCAGCCAGGTATTACGCTGTTTCGCGCACTAACCCGACCGTGTACGGTCTGGTAAAAGCGGATGATCCGGAGGCCACGATCGACTTTCAACTTGGCGGCGAACCGAGACGTTACGACGGAGAGGAAGAAGTCCCGCAGCCAGGGGACAGGCCCAATCCGCGCCGCAACAACTTATTGCCCACGCCGCCGAAAGGACCTTCCGGATTGCCGCTTGTGAAGCCGCCGTATGGCCGCATCACTGCCTATGACATGAACAAAGGCGAAAAGCTTTGGACTGTTGCGAACGGGGATGGCCCGCGCTATCATCCGCTTCTGAAGAATTTGAATCTCCCTCCGTTAGGCGAATCCGGCCGGCCCGCGCCGTTGCTCACCAAAACATTTTTGTTCCTCGGCGAATCCAGCGATGCGATCTCCGGCCGAGATGGCATGCCCGGGCCGCGGAAGTTCCGCGCATACGACAAGATGTCCGGCGAGGTGGTTTGGGAGAAGGAATTGCCCGCGGGAACAACTGGCGCTCCCATCACTTATTTAGCGAACGGGAGACAGTACATTGTCGTTCCCATCGGCGGGAAAACATACGGAGCGGGATGGGTGGCTCTAGCCGTTGCACCCGAATCCAAGGACATCGTTCTGACTACCTCTGCATCAACGCCACAGGACATACCAGCCGCGAGGCCGCCATTTTTCACGGAAGCACAGGCCCAAAGAGGCGCGAAGATTTTCGAAGAGAAGTGTGACAATTGTCACGCCGAGCACGCCTGGGGGCCCGAATTGCGAGGCAGCGGTTTTTGGTCCGGATGGGATCAAAAGTCAGCGCGAACTCTCTACAGTAAGATCATCGGAACAATGCCTCAGGGCAAACCGGGCACACTGGACGAGAAGAGTGTGCTGGATTTAGTCGCCTACATTCTGCAATTGAATGGAGTACCGGCGAACAATCGGGAAATTCAAACCGCCAATCAGTTGAACGATGTAAAACTCGCACGTTCCAGGTAGCCTGCGCGGAACGACATAGTGCACCAGGCGAAAGCCATGTAAACATCGCCGGCACTATCGACAATGAGATCTTTGGGCTGCTGACAAACTCGGGCGTCCGAAATTGTTGCGCCCATCGGGCCGGTGTCAGGCCGACGTCGCGATCCTGATCCGTCCTTCAAAACTGGTGGCAAGCAACGATTCGCCCATGGGAGCCAAACGACCTGGATCGCTAAGTGGATCGATTCTTTCGCGGGTGTCAAGGTAATGGGAAACGTCCTACGCGGAGAGTGGTAGCCTGCTCGCAATGAATAGGCGCCGATAATGGCGGTGCCTACGGTGTGGCGACTACTTCGATCATGACAGCTTTTTCGTCCGTTGACGCAATGTTAGACGAAGGCATGCCGCGACTGGCCGGCGCAGTGCTCCCGACCCCGGCCTAGAGGAGGCAATGATGAATATTCTTACCGCACTGCTCAAGCGAATACTCCGGCTGCGGGGGGCAATACCGGTGCTGGCACTCGCTTTTTCTGTAACCGCCCGTGCCGATCTCAATCAGACCAACCTTTTAACGGCAGGCGATACCATAAACCTGGACACCGGGGTGGCGGGCACATCGGGCGGAGACATTCAGTGGACCTCCAGCGGTATCACTCCGCAAGGTAATGCGACGGCGCTGCACATCTACAGCGGCTGGCCACTGGACCAGTTCAATAGCATCTCGATCATCCTGGTCTCCGGCCTTCCCGGATATTCGAAAGCCACGATTCCGCCCGACCAGCTAAAAGTGGGCGATGTCTTCGGAGTCCACACCAACGGCGCGCACTGGGCCAAGGTCATCGTGACAGCCACCAGTTCCACCTCCCTCACGGTCCAGTTCACGACCTTCGGTGTAGCTGCAGGGCCCGGATCAGGCAATGGCGGACCTCCGGCTATCACGACGGTTGTTAACAACTCCAGCGGTATTCCCCCAGGTTTTCCCAATTCGGGGATCGCCCCCAGCAGCATCTTTGTCATCGTTGGATCGGGCCTGGCGGATGCCGGCTTACCCGCATTGCAAGACAGCTCGGCAGGGCTTCCACTCAGTTTGAACGGCGCCAGCATCTCCGTAACCGTGGGCGGGGTGACCACGCATCCGGCGATTTATTACACCAGCCCCAGCCAAATCGCGGCGGTGCTTCCCGCATCCACTCCGGTTGGAACGGGAACCCTGACGGTTACCTATAAGGGCGTGGCCAGCAACGCCGCCAGCATTTTGGTTGTGCCGGCCGCGCTGGGAATCAACACCTACTACACCAATTCCGGAGTCGCAACCGATAACTCCAGCGGTGCGATCCTGACCTACACCAACTCCGGCACTCCCGGTGAGAATATCGTGATCTGGACCACCGGCCTGGGTGCGGACGCGGCCGACAGCGACACCGAATATACGTCGACGCCGCACGCCGTCAACACTCCTCTCCAGGTCTACATTGGAGGCATCCCGGCCACCATCCTATATCAGGGCTCCGCCGGATACCCCGGCGTCAATCAGATTGATGTGACCATACCCGCGGCGGCTCCCAACGGCTGCTGGATTTCGCTGGCGGCAGTGGCTGGGGGAGTGCTCAGCAACACAGCAACGCTTCCCATTAACAACGGTGGGGGGGCGTGCTTTGACATCGTGAACGGTCTTTATGGCGACCAAATCGCTCCGCCGAGCCAACACACTCTGCGCACTGGATTGGTGACTTTGATTCAGAGCACTAGCGCCAAGAATGTCGTCACCACTAGTACTGCCGGAGCTTTCGAGTCCTACACAGGAGTCTTCGGCCCCACCAACTCCGTGTCACCGGGCGGATGCATCGTGCAGAATACCACCATGACGCCTAGTTTCGGAGCCATCACCGGCCTCGATCCCGGCAAGATTCAGTTGACCGGGCCAGGCGGCGTCGCGGCCACTCTGGCAAACCAGCCCGGGATCAAGGGCGCATTTTTCTCGGCCCTTACGGCGGATGCGATTCCCCAAGCGGGAGGCAGCTTCACCTTTACCGGAGCCGGCGGCGCCGACGTTGGGTCTTTCACGTCCGTCCTCACTTTCACCAATCCTCTTTTGAGTTGGACCAATCCGGACGTTGCGGCTAGCGTAGACCGCAGCCAGGGATTCACGGTTAATTGGGAGGGAGGCAATCCGGGCTCCTACGTTGCGGTTACCGGCACCTCCACCTCAGGTAAGACATCCGCCTATCCCGACGTTACGGCCGGCTTCACTTGCATCGGCAACGCCGGCGACGGAAAGCTCACCGTGCCTTCCTACATTTTGTCAGCCCTTCCGCCGGGGAATGGGGGCGTCCTGATTCAGAATGACATCTATGTGCCCTTGTCGGCGGGCGGGATCGACATCGGACTCACGGGGGGAGAAATCGGCATCCACGCGAACGCCGCGTTCAAATGAAGCTCCTGTGAAGGAGGGCGGCAAAGCGCGGCCTACAGCCCGCTCGCTGAATACGAGGCGAGCGTGAACTTGTGATCAAAGCGATTGCCTGGAGATCCGCTTTTCGAGCCCTTCAGCGCAAAAAGAACCTGTGCTATGATGCCTTCGCGCTAACGGATCACTGCATCCGCGAGGCACGCTGGGGCTTTGAGCCGCACCGGCGATTGGGACCAATGATCAAGGAGGATGCCCATTTATGGCTTCGACCAGACGCACCGTTCTGGCTGCGGGAGCGGCAGCAGCGGCGGCGGCCGCCGTGCCGCGGGTATTTGCTCAGCAGCCGGGCGAAAGAGGGACTGGCAAGTTCTATGAAAGAGGCCCCGTTCGTATCTACTATGAGGAGGCCGGCTCCGGCTTCCCGCTGTTGCTGCTTCCAGGCGGAGGGTTGAATGCAACTATCTCGTTCTTCTCTCGCAACTCGCCGTTTAATGCCATCGAGGATTTCAAGGGAGAATATCGCGCGATCGCGGCGGACCAGCGCAACGCCCCCAGTGGCCAATCCACCGGCCCGGTGGAGGTCGACAGGCCGTGGGAATCCTATGCCGACGACCAGCTTGGCTTGATGGATCATCTGGGAATCGACAAGTTCGCGGTGATGGGTTTCTGCATCGGTGGTCCGTTCATCTGGGGTCTTTTGAAGCGCGCACCGGATCGTATTGCCGCGGCCGTATTGGCTCAACCGGTGGGTTGGCGTCCGGAGATGCGTGACCGTAAGTACCCAGGCGCATTTTGGACAAGTTGGGGCGCAACGCTGACGGCTAAGAGGCCCGAGATCACGATGCAGACGACGGATCAATTCGTGACTAAGATGTTCGAAACCAACCCCGACTTCGTCTTCACCGTGACACGCGACTTTGTGCGCAGTTGCCAGAACCCGGTGCTGATCCTGCCGGACGACGTTCCCGCGCACCCATACGCGGTCGCCATGGAATGCGCGATGCTCGCCCCTAAGGCCGAGGTGAGCATGTTCCCCTGGAAAGAACCCAAGGAGCGAATTCCCCTGGCGGTGCGCCAGATTCATTCCTTCCTGAAGGCGCATCGGCCTGCTTAGAGAGTCGGCTAAAATCACATCAAATGAACATGCGGTATGTATTGTTGACGCTTTCTTTGGGCCTGGCCGCGCTGTGGGCGCAGAATGGCGCGACCAGCAAGGATTGGCCTTCCTATGGCGGGACGCAGCTTGCCTGGAGGTATAGCGCGCTCGATCAGATCAATACGTCGAACGTCAAGAAGCTGGTGCCGGTTTGGCAGTTTCAGACTGGCGACTATGCGCAGGGATTGCAGTCGACGCCGATCGTAATTGACGGAGTGCTGTATCTTTCGACGACGCATAGCCAGGTGTTTGCACTCGATGCGGCCACCGGGAAGATGATCTGGCAGTACAAATATCCGATGCCGCGCGGGGCGGGCGGAAATATTCAGAATCGCGGAATCGCGGTGGGCTTCGGGAAGGTGTTCGTCGGGACTTACGACGACTACATGGTGGCGATCGATCAGAAGACCGGAGTGGAATCATGGAAAGTAGCGCTGGCGGATTCAAGCCAATGCGGGTGCAGTATTACGGGCGCGCCGCTTTTGGTGAAGGACAAGGTGATCGTCGGCGAAGCGGGAGGAGATGGCGCGTTTCGCGGATTTCTCACGGCGCTGGATGCGAAGACTGGGCGCCTGGCATGGCGCTTCTATACGATTCCCGGGGCCGGTGAAAAAGGCAACGAGACCTGGAAGGGCGATAGCTGGAAGTACGGCGGCGGCGCGACGTGGATGACTGGGTCGTTCGATCGCGATCTCAATCTGCTGTATTGGGGCATCGGGAACGCGGCATCGGACATGTATTCGGCCAATCGTTTTTCAGGTGAAGGCGAGGGCGCGAATCTTTATACCGGCAGCGTGGTGGCGCTGGATGCCGACACGGGGAAGCTCAAATGGTATTACCAGGAGATTCCCAAGGATGTTTGGGACTATGACTCCGCTTATGAGTGCTTGCTGATCGACCGGCCGGTGCGCGGCGTGATGCGGAAGCTGCTTGTGCACATCAACAAGAGCGGTTATACGTGGGTGCTGGACCGGACCAATGGGGAGTTTCTGGGCGCGTTTCCCATCGTGGATAATCACACCTGGCTCGCAGGCATAACCGAGGATGGCAAGATTCTGGGGCGCGTGGAGCCGGTGGAAGGCAAGGCGACGCTGATTTGTCCGGGGCCGGACGGCGGCAAGAGCTGGAATCAAGTGGCGTATTCGCCGCGCACTGGTTTCATGTATACGCCGACGCTCGAGATTTGTAGCGACTCGGTGTCGCGCGAGCAGACGCCGGTGGAGGGGCGCGGATTTTTGGGAGGGACCTGGAGCCATCGCGCGCCGGCTCAGGGTCCGGCGTATAGCCATATCGATGCGTACGATCCGGTGACGGGGAAGCGCATGTGGTCGGTGCGATACAAGTACGCGCTGCTGGCGTCCATGCTGGCGACGGCCGGCGATCTAGTGTTTACCGGCGATCCGGAAGGTTATTTTTTTGCGCTGAATGCGCGCACGGGCGAGAAGCTGTGGAGTTTTCAGACTGGCGCCGGGAATCGCGGGTCGGCGATTTCTTATAGCGTGAATGGACGGCAGTACATCGCGACGCCCACCGGATGGGGATCGATTGCGGGGCGCGGGCTGACGTCCATTTGGCCGGAGGCGGAGAATTTCCGGCCGGGATCGACGCTGGTGGTATTTGCGCTGCCGGAGAGCGGTCAATGAGGGGCGTTGCCGGCTTGTTGTTGATGGCGGCGATGCTGGCCGCGCAGCCGAGTGCACCGGCGGGTGGCGAGCGTGGGCTGGACGTTTTTAATAAGAGCTGCGCCACTGGATATTGTCACGGAGTGAAAGGGACCCCGGGCGGTGCGCCGCGCTTGGCCGCGCGCGGGTTTGATGACGCCTACATTTCGCAAACGGTTCGAAACGGGATCGCGGGAACGGGGATGCCGGCGTTCGGGACGTCGCTCGATCGGGCGGATTTACTGGCCGTCATCGCGTACGTCGATAATTTGAATGGTGTGACTCCGCCGCCGAATCCGTTCGCGATGCAGCGCGAGGCGCGCAAGCTTTCCCCGGACGCGCAGCGCGGGCGGCAGCTGTTTGCCGATCAAGTGCGGGCGTTCCAGCGCTGCTCGACGTGCCATCAGGCGGACGGGATTGGGATTGCGGTGGCGCTGCCGTTTTCATCGGTTCCCGAGAGTGTCGCGGCGCTGCGGCAGATTGCCACGCCGCACGTGGAGACGGCAACGGAGGAGGGCGATTCTTTCCCCGCGCTGGCGTTGAACAAGAGCGGGGCGCAAACCAAGTTGTACGATTTGAAGACGCTGCCGCCGGTGCTGCGCACGCTTCCGAAGGGCGCGGTGACATTCAAGGAAGGCAGCGCGTGGCGGCATGAGGCGATGCTCGCGTCCTACAACGATCGGGAACTGGAGGCGATCCTCGAGTTTTTGCGCGCGGTGGTCAAGCCGTAGCGCTCACTTCTTCGCGGGCAGGAACTTCTTGTCGACAGACGCCACGACTACGTAGTTGGGGTCGACCATTTCGTCCAGATGGATTTTGGCAACTTTGGATAGTAGCTCGTAGGCGTCCAGGTCGGAGAGGCCGTAATCTTTGTGGATCCACTGCACCAGTTCGGTGAAGGCGATTCGCAGAGCGTCGTCTAAAGGGCGATAGGCGCCGACGGTCATGATGGAAGTTTCGTTTTCAAATTGAGGCCAGTCGATCTTCCGGTTTTTGATAACGCTGACCTGCACTCGGGCGAGCAGCGGGACTTCGATGGCCGTGCCGTCCACTTCGCCGTCGCCCATGGCCGCGTGGCCGTCGCCCATATAGAGCAGGGCGCCGGGGAGGTTCACGGGAAGATACAAGGTGTTGCCGACGCTGGCTTCGGGGGCGTCCATGTTGCCGCCGAATTCCGCCGGGACGATGGAGCTGCGGACTTCGTGCGCGGCGGGCGCGACGCCGATGCATCCGAAGAAGGGATGCAGCGGGATTTTCACCGAGAAGTTGGAGTCGAGCGCTTTGAAGGTGGCGGTGTTGGACGCTTTGTCGATGGGGTAGAACCAGATCTTTTCGGGCAGGGGAGTATGGAGCATCGCTGTGTAGTTGGTTTGGTTCAAGGCGCCGAAGCCTGGGGCGAGGTTGCCGACGCCCTGGTTGCCGTCGACCTGCAGATCGAGGAATTTTATCGCCAGAGTATCGCCGGGTTGTGCGCCGTCGATGTAGAAAGGTCCTGTCAGCGGGTTGTCACCTTTGACCAGGCTCAGTTTGTCGCCGGGTTTTTTCAGCGCGTTGCCGAAGGCGTCCAGCGTGTTGGTTTCGATGATGCCTCCGGGCTTGACGTGTGCAACCGGGGGCGCTGGGCCGTAGACGTACTTTACGTTGTCAATAGTGGCGTGGTATTTCACTACGTCGGCGGTTTGGGCTGCGGCTAGGGACGACAGTGCGAGCAAAAGAAGGTGAGCTCTCATGGAATGAGTATACTGTCCCCGGATTTTAGCGGAAGCGGGTGGAGTTGAAGGCGGCGGTCCAAGCCGATTGCCAGCCGGTAGCGCCGTTGGCGGGTTTGGGCGAGCCGTTGGGTGGGACGTCGGTTGGGATCGCTATCGAAGGCGGAGGCGGAGGGTCAATTTCAAGGTAGCTTCCGTGGCCGAAGTCCCAGTTGTCCGGAATTTCGAAGGGGGCGCGAAAATTGGCCGGCGGCGGCGAGGATGGACCGGAGCGGCCCAGGGCGGCGCGCAACCAGGGATGGCCTGCCGCCAGGATTCCTCCCAGGAAGTTGCCCAGGGGAAATGCAGCGGAAAGCACTTCGTCTTTCTTGGACGCTAGAACCGAGATGGTTCCGATTCTTGCGGCGGCGGCCTGAAATTCGGTGCTCAGGCAATTGTTGTCGATGGCGCCGGCCATGAGCGTAAGGCGGCGTACCGGAAGATTCATTTTCGAAATCGTCTCGAGCACGACGCGCGCGCCCAGGCTGTGCGAGGCGAACGAAACGCTGGCCGCGCCGGCGAAGTTTTCGTCGACAAACGGGGCGATCAGCGCGCCGGCTTCATCGGCGATGCGAGGCTCTTCGGGGTAGTCCAGTCCGTGCGCCCAGATGGAGTCGCCCGGCCAGAGCAGGCCGATAAAGATGGATGGCGGAGCGAGCTGAAGCTGTGCTTCCCAGTTGGAGAGGTGCGCGATTCCGTCGGCGCGGTTCACGTTGAATCCGTGCGCGGCGATCAAAACGTTCTGGCCCCGGATGTCGCGAACGAGCTGGGCTTGGTCGAAACTTTGGTAGTTGCCGATATCAGTGCCTTGGTTGACAGCGACGGAAGCTGCCAGATTGCCGCCGGTGGAAGAGAGGCGAACATCTAGGAAGCGCGGCATCGAGCCTACTTTTTCACGAGCTGAAGCGTGTTCACGGCGGTTGCCAGGGCGGTGGAAAGATCCTTGGCGATGGGGGCGAGAGGCGTCGCCAGAATACCCACCAGCGCGGCCTCGCCGAGATCCTGCGGCCAGCTCAACTGGCTTCCGGCGGTATGTAGAACGACCCCGCCGATCAGTGCGAGCACAATGGAGAACAGCATGGCCCAGGCCTTGGTTCCATTGCGGTAGGTCTGGTCGCTGCGTTGGTAGGTCTCGTCGAGCAGCGCGGTCACGATGAGATCGAAGCGGGAGTAGACGTCGGATTGAGGCGGAGTGAGCGGGGTGCCAGCGGCGATGCTGGTGGCGACAGTGGTGAGAACAGTGGGGTCCACGCCGGTTGCGGTCGCGACCGCGGGAGCGTTGGAGGGATTCAGGTTCAGCTTGATCAGGGATTTGGCGATGGCCTTTTGGCTCCCGAGATCAGTTCCGTTGAACCAATTGGCTTCGAGGGTGGCCAGCATTTTCTGCTGCGAGAGTGCGGCGCCGGGAGGCATCAGCGGCGTGACGGCGGTCCTGATTCCCTTGAAGCCGATGTGATTTACACCGCCCCAGAGCACCTTGGTTGCCTCGACCAAGCCGTAGGCAGCAGTACCCAATCCGCCGATGGCGGTGATAATTTGGGACAGATTTTGCAGTCCGACCATGCGCCGATGTCCGAGTATACATCGGCCGGGTGCAGATCAGGTCAGCTTCCTTTGCGCTTGCCGCCGTCGGCGTGGGCCGCCACCGCGGTCTCGTTGACCTTGCCGTCGTGGGCGCGCAGCAGATCGAGCATGTCGTTGGCGTGCTCTTCCTCATTAGTCAAGATGCTTTCCATCATGACGCGCGTGGTAGGGTCCTTGTCGCCAAAGAAACGGATGAGCTCGCGATAATGCTCGCAGGCGATGCGCTCGGCGACCAGGTTTTCCTGGATCATTTCGAGCAGGCCTTCCGGGTTAGCGTACTGCGAGGCGGCGCGGGTGGCCAGACCTTCGGGATTCATATTGGGTGTTCCGCCCAGCTCATTGATGCGCTCGGCCACACGCCGCATATGTTCCTGCTCTTCCTTGGCGTGTTGTTCGAATTCATCTTTGACGCTGTCGCTGGCCAGGCCGATGGCGCAAATGGCGTTGGCTGTGTAGCGAAGGACACAAACGATTTCCGTTGCTAGCACCGCTTGGAGTATGTCGATGGTTTGCTTGACATCGCCCTGATAGTCAGGAGTGATGGGGCCTTGGTCGACATGGGAGCGCGCTCTGCTGCGAAGGGTTTCGACGTCGGTGAGAAAGGGTTGATCGTGTTTCATTTGGTGACCACCTTGTTTGACCGTGCAGGTGACAAGAAGTTTCAGTAAGTTTCAGTTGAAAATTAAGTTACATTCTAGCGAATCTTACAGACTTCAGGCGCTTCGATCGTGCCTTCGATGTGCCGATGGTTGGCTGATGACTTCCGTGACCGCGGATATTTGCTCGGTAATCGGAATGCTGGCTTTGCTGGTGTTTGTATTTCTCGTTACGCTGCGGATCAACAACAACCGCAAGGCGCGCGAACACAGCCGGCGGCTCACGTCGCGCTTGCTGAACTGGAAATAGCGGCTGCGGTTTTAGCGCGGCGGCAGCGTGCCGGAGACGAACATGGTGGTCCATTCCGGAGCACGGCCGCGCCCGCCCGGAGTGGGACGCATGATGCGGAAGGCCACGGCGTCGCCGGGCTTGAGCGAAGACTGAACGCGGATGACGTCGTCAACGCTGCCCACCGATTGGCGATTGATGGCCAGGATTACGTCATTCTCCATAAGCCCCATGTCCTCGGCGAAGGAGCCTTCGTCCACGCTGCGTACGACCAGGCCGCCCTTGCTCTGAATGCCCATATTGGTACGTTCGGCGTCGGTGAGGGAGTGGAGCTTGATGCCGAACTTATATTGGGCTTCTTCGGGCTTGGGTTCGTCGGCAGCGGGCTGCTGTTGCTGCAGTTCCGCGAATTCGGGCCGATCCTTGAAGACCTCCGCGCGGTCCATGATGGTGACTTTGAAGTCCATCTTCTTGCCGTCGCGGTCGACGGTGAGGCCGACGGTGGTACCGACCGGCGTATCGGCAACGCGCGACACCAGGTCGTCGCCATCTTTGACCGGCTTTCCATTCATGGCGACGATAATGTCTTCGGCCTTGAGGCCGGCCTTATCGGATGGTCCGCCCTTCTGGACGGCGCCTACCAGCACGCCTTGATTGGTGCCGAGGGCTTTGAAAAGTTCCGGCTTGTCGGTTTTGGACCAGCTCACGCCGATGGAACCGCGGGTGACTTTACCGCTCTTAATAATGTCGTTGTAGACGCGCGCCACCATGTTGATAGGCAGCGCGAAGCCGATGCCCTGGTAGCCGCCGCTCTGCGTGGCGATCATGGTATTGACCCCGATCACTTCGCCGCGGATATCGAGCAGCGGTCCGCCGCTGTTGCCGGGATTGATGGCTGCGTCGGTTTGGATAAAGCGCTGGAGCTGCAATTGGCCGCCGATGTCGCGTCCCAGGGCGCTGACGATTCCGGCGGTAACGGAGGCTTCCAAGCCGAACGGAGAGCCGATGGCAACCGCCCAGTCGCCCACCTGCACGGCGTCGGAATTGCCGATGGAGACGGGCGTTAGCGGGCTCTTAGGATCGATCTTGAGCACGGCCAGATCGGTTTCCGGATCGATGCCGACCACGCGGGCGCGATATTCGGTGTCGTCGGTGTGGAGCTTCACCTTGATGTGGTCCACCTTGGCGATGACGTGGTGGTTGGTGATGATGTAGCCGTTCTTGTCGACGATGAAGCCGGTGCCGGACTGTTCCTGGCGGAAGGAGCGCGGGGGAGCGTCGTTGCCGAAGGGGCCATTGCGGAAGAATTTGCGCAGCAAGTCGTTGCCGTTGCCGTTGTCGTCGCCATCGCCGGGGTCCTGTTGAGGAGTGCCTTTGCGGTGCGGGTTGTCGGCGGTGGGATGCTCGGTATAGTCGGCGGTGATGTAGACCACCGAAGGCTCGAGCTTTTTGGCGAGGGCGCTGAATTCATTGCCGAGCTTGACCGGGTTTGGCACCACCAGCGGGGATGCGTCGGGTGCGGCGCCGCCTTGGCCTCGGGCTGCATGGACGCCGGTGTTGATGAGCGTGCCGATCACGATTCCGATGGAGAGCGTGAGGAGCAGGAGACTCAAAGACAGCAATTTCTGCTGCCGCATTACCTTGTACCACCGCATGTTCTGTTGTTCGCCTTTCTGGACGCTCGGCCGACTAACTATAACTAATATACCCGGTTTCCGATGAGGTGGTCGCGGGAATTTAGGTGGGGTGTGGGGGGCTGCGTTGGGAGCGTCTGGTTCAATCAGCGGTAGGCTTCACGCCGATGCCTCACTCGCACGATGCGGATCGTGCCATCGTGCAACAGGCGCATGCGGACGCGATAAACTCCTAGCCGGAAGTCTTTCGAGCCTGACAACTGCTTCACGTCCCCTTCGCCAGTATTGCCGAAGCGAGTTAAAGCGAGCAGCATATTCCTGGCTTGCTCGCGGTCGATGCTCGCGTAGATCTCTTCGGGCCGCTTCCGTGAAGCGGAACCGGTTCATAGATCGTACTCGCAACACCTCTTCCATGGAGACATCGCTGCGGAGAGCGCTCAGCGCTTTCTCGACATGGGCGAGCTCTTCTTCGGTCTCCGGTTCGTCGTCAAGCGGCGCTGTGAGCAGCGATAGTTCGACCGGGTCTACGAGCGAGCGCAGGATCTTCCGGGCCGCGGCTACGCCGGCTTCTGAGATGTGATCCACCAGTTTATGTAACTCTTCCCGCGTTGTTGTAGGCGTGGGCCAAATACAAGTCTCCCGCCAGAGCCGTCGGGTATCAGCCGCCGCCGGATTTTGGAAGCTGAGTCACGCTCACGTGCGCGTCCTTGCCGGTCACGGCTTCCCGGCGCCGGTCCAGTACCCGCCGGTAACCACAGGAAACTGCTCGGAATGCGCCCGGCACGGAAAGCCGGGCCTAGTATTCCGACCAGACGCTCCCATCGGAACGATGCATCCTTAACGCTACTGTGGGCCTTTGCCCGTTTTCAGGAGTCTTCGCAAGGATTGTCATCAATGGCTGAAGCGATTTGGGTTGTCGAATCTGAAGTCACCGCCGAGACGCGCGCCTACAACAACCTGTTCCAGTTGACCAATATCGCCGCGGGTAGCGCGCTGAACGTAACCTAGCCGCATCATGGAGTCGTAGCTGTAGCTGAGGGGCGGGCGTGTTGCTGTTGATGTCGGTCGGGTAGGTGACCTGCGTCACTTTGCCCTCGTTGTTGTAGGTGTAGGCCAGATTCAAGTCGCCCTGCGCGGTTTGGGTGAAATTCTGATGTGTGTTGGGATTGGTTTCCTGCTGGGTCTTAGTGACTCGCAAGCGCTTGCCCGCCATCTGGCCGGCCTGCGTGTAACTGAACATGTCGGTAAACATGGTGGTCCCGATGGGACCGCCGGCGTACGAGGCATAGCTTAAGGCCGGGTACTTGACCTCGACCAGCCGGCCGGCCGGTCACTCAGTCGACACCGCGGCATTGGGGTGTGACTAGTTTCTTCCAGTCGTCTTTGTAGGATCGATTGTCGGTGAAGTTGTTATCAATAAACTCCCACCACGCGCTCATGTAAATCTGGATTCCGACCCAGTACAGCGGCTGTTCCGATTCCGGTCTCGCCGACGGCCAAACCGCAACGGCATATCGAGTGAAACTAGGCTGATTCTTGCTCTCGAGAGGGTCTTTAAATCGGGCTATTCGTTCCAATTCTGGGCTTGATGCTGCGGGATTATCCGTTCTATATATCAGGGCACCGGGGCTGTTCTCGCGCCATACGGCCTTGTCGAGCATCGCCGAGGTGCAGACCAGCTCTTCGAGTGATTGACGATGTTTGATCCTTGTCAGGGAGGGAAGGCCTTGCTCGGCCCTGAGCTTTTCGAATAGGCGAGCGACTTCGTCCTCGACTTTCCGTCGCAGGTTTTGCTCCTGGGCGTCTTGTCGGGTTTGACCCGGAGCGGCGAGCGATAACACTGCAACGAGAAGGAGAGCTCTGCCAAGATTGAAGAGCCAGTCGGAGTTCATCAAAGTCTCCACGCCGGATCAAGGCAGTGAACACCCAGGCTTCCGTACAAGACGTCGACTCCCCCGTGTTGGATCGCGCCAATAGGAAAATTGTGATAGGGGTGGTACCTGTCAAAGTGGAAAGTGAGATCCTGGTTGCGATTAGTTGAGTGGTCGTGCAGATGGTGCTTGTGGGATGGATCCGTGGTCAGGACCGGGTCGGAATAGCGTCGGCCATTACCGTTGGGATCAAACAGGTTGATGAAATCGGTGTATGCCGCAGTGCCCGCGCCGCCGAAATCAGCGGCGACAGAGCTCAGCGATAGATCTAAGAAAAAGTGTCCGCCCTTGAAAAAGGTCGTCGGATTGGCGAGTTCTGACAGGGCGTCGCGATCGAGGGTATTTTGTAGAGCCGTGAGATCGGCGGCAGTTATATCGGCATCCTTTTGTGCCGTGATGCTGAGAATGTCGTCCGCCAAGTTGAAGAGTGTCGTTGTAGTCTTTGGCAAGGCCGAGCCCACGAGCTCGGCCCAGCACCTCGCTACTTTCGCGCTGGTGCACTAGCACGTTCACGAATCCGCACGTTCGATATGATGGCGTCCAACTCGCCATAAGCAAATCACTTCGGCTTGATTTCTGGAAAAGCGTCTAGTGACGGCTTCACCGGGTAGGCCACGACAATGAACTCATTTGGTGGCTTGAACCTCGCTGCCGCTGATAGGGGTTCTGAGGTGGGTACGCCCTCCACGGTATACCGAACGACGAAGGTGATGGTCCTACCCGAACACGTGGGAAGGTAGCTCGATTCACGCTTGAAGAATTGATCGAGCGCAATGCGAAGGAGAGGCTTGGCGCCTTCGTACTCTACTGCTCGCGCAATACCTTTCTTTCCGATGCTCACGTGAACTTGGACTGTGGCCGGAATACTCACGATTACATTACCGTTAACTCGTGGCACGGCAATTTCATTTACGCAATCCAGCGGTCCGTCAGCAAGAGACGGAGTCGTGCACAAGAAGAGGGTTGTGATCAACCGACAAGTGGTATGGTGACTCATGGCTACAATCTCAAGGTAATCCCAGCGTTTTACCGCAGTTAGCTGTAATAAGCGCGTCGTTTGGTCCGCTGTTGCCCGGATCCGGATCAAGAACGCCGACAAAATGTCCGAGCTCGTGGAGTATCGTTAAGTCCGCGTCGAACGCGGCGGCGTTCTGAAAGAGTCCGGCGTTCAAAATAATCGGAGTGCCCGCATCGTCGAAAGTCGTGCCGGCCTTTTTGCTGTTATCGGTTGCGAGAATGTCCGTTGCGAGAGAGAACACCCTGTAAATGTTGTTGCCAGTGAGGTCAGAGAGAAGTTCATCCAGGTCAAATCCTTTAGACGTCAGGAAGTTCTCGCATTTCTGATCTTTCTTGAGGGCCTTCACAAGATCCTTGAGGTCCGACTGGAACTGCTTCCAATCCTTACCGGACTGGTGAATACAGGTGTAGTACGTGCCACTCTTCCCGGTTACGTCGGGGCAAAGAGGAGGAGGAGCGCCCCCGCCACCTCCGCCGCCTGCACCCGGTACAAAGTCAAGGAATACGAACCACGCCGCTAACAACCCTGGGTCAATTCCTCCCCCGCCTCCGGCCGACGGGTCTGGGGGCGCATACATAGGGGGTCCTCCCGCAGTCAAGCCAGTCGGATCGCCAAGGTTCGCCGGGTCGGCACTGGCGTAGGTATAGCGATCCCAGCTCTGGGGGTTTCTGGCTTGGCCCGGCACGAGGTCCGGGGTCATGAAGCGGCCGAGGGTGCTGGTGTAGTAGCGTTGGACTAGTTTCACTAGCGCCGATTCGCCGGAAGCCGGGGTGGAAGCTGGTTGCAATGTTGAGCTTAGCCAGACTGCTGAGGTGACGTGAGTGGTGCTTTCTGAGTTGAACCCCCTGACGCGAGTTTGGGCTTCGGTGGGTTCGTTTGTGCAAAATTGCATTCTCGCGGCGGCTGAAGCGGCTAAAGAAAAAACAGGGCTCATTTTTTCTTTAGTCGCCTGAGTTGCTTCCATCGCTTTGCCTTTCCCCTGAGTGTAGCGCGGCAGGTCAAGCTGTTCGCAGTGTTGACGGGGTGCCGGGGGATACGCAAGGGGGTTTTCAGCGCGAGCGGTTTGAAAACCCTCTTGCGGGGGGAGCCGGGTGCGCGATGCGCGCCAGCGTAGTGTGCTGGCGTGTAGCGTGCTCCGGCGTGGGGGGAACCTACCCCGCCCCGGCTTGCCCCTGGGGGAAACGGGAAAGGGGCTTCCTTGCCGCGCGGTTAGGACCAGACGGGCCGCTCGCAGCGGGCCGGCGCAGGCCTGTGCGGTGATCAACCAGGCGCGGTGCGCCGCGCCGGACTCCCCGTGAGGGGCCGGGGGCGATCAAAAACGCGAGCGCGAGCGAGCCACGAATGCAACCGCGCGGGAGCGCGGAACGCCCCGCACCCGAAGGGCGAACCGGGGTCCGTGGTGAGGCGCCGCTCCCCTGTCGGAGGCCGCAGTCAAACGGCGAGTGTCAGCGAGCCATCGCGGCCGGAGCGGAGCTGGTTCCCCCCTTTGGGGATTCCTTAGATTGCGGGGGCGCCAAGGAGGGGGGAGTCCAGAGGGGGGAACCTGCGGCGGGGGGCAGCGCTGCGGGGCGGTTTCCCCGCGAGGGGACGGAAGGGGCGATCAAACAACGCGAGCGCGAGCGAGCTTCCAAGCATTCGCGCGGGAGCGCGTTGCGGCGCGGTAGAGCGAGCCTCGCGAGCGGCGCCGCTGTAAGGGCCGAATGCGAGTGAGGCTGATTGAGACGCGCGGGAGCGCGGTGAGCACCTTGTTTCCTCAGAGCCGTTTCACTTCGAGATCGGGAATCGTCTGGAAGTGGCGCACATTGTGCGTTGCAACTCCGTAGCCGAACTCGAGCGCGGTCGCTCCGATCACCAGATCTTGAAACGGAATGACAACGCCTCGGCGCCTGGATTCTCCATCTATCCTCGCTGCGCGCCTTGCGATATCGAACGTCAACGGATGCGTTGGTACGGCTGCGAAAAGATCCTCGAAAAATTTCCGCCGGCGTTCGGCTTGCGACGCGTCCTTGGCTCGCCAGATGCCGTGCTCCAGTTCGATTACGCTCACTGTGGCCAGGGCAATCGAGTCCGTTCCCAGCACGGCTCGGAGATCGTCCAGAAGCTCGATGGCGGTCTGTCCCTTCCTCTCTCCAGCAATGACGGCGCTGGAGTCGAGAATCAGTCCCATGCCGAGGTGTCGAGCGGTTGACGCTGGGCTATGATTTCTTCCAGGTCTTTGGCGAAGTCTTCATCCAGGGTCGCCGTGGAGCCGCGCGCCTTGGCAATGGCGATGCACTCATCGATGGGACGGCCCGGGCCTTTCACCGCTGTGATCACGGCCACGGGACGATGATCGAGCTCGACGATCACTTCGGCGCCTTGCCGGACTTTTTCCAGCGCGGCGGCGAAGTTTTTCGCCACTTCCGATTCGCTCATGTGGACTTGCGCCATCGCTTCGATCATAACTCGTCGTTGGCTTCTTCCGCGAGCGTAGCGAGCAGCTCGGCTTCGGCGGCGACATCGCGGGCTGATGCGTGGCGCGGTTTCAAAGTCGCGGCCGGATGCGTGGCCTTGTAAACCTGCTTGAGCAGGTTGATGGACACGCGTGTGTACAGTTCGGTGGTCGAGAGCTTGGCGTGACCGAGCAGCTCCTGGATGACGCGGACGTCGGCGCCGTTTTCGAGCATCAGCGTTGCCACCGTGTGGCGGAACAGGTGGCAGCCGCCCATCTTTCCGATCTTCGATTTCCGGAGATAGCCGCGCACCAGCGAGGTGAGCTGCTTGCGGTGGAACGCAACGCCCGATTCCGTCAAGAAGACCGTGCCGTCATCGGTTGCGGCCAACAGCTCGGGTCTCGATTCGCGGATGTATTTTCCGATCCAGGCCAGGGCGCGCTCGCCGATCGGGATGTGGCGGTCCTTCTTGCCCTTGCCCTGCCGGATCATGACCGTGCCGCGCTCGGAATCGATGTCGTAGAGTTTCAGATTCGCGACTTCCATGCGGCGCATCCCGGTGGCGTAGAAGATTTCGAGAATCGCCCGGTCGCGCAGGCCCTCGGGAGTCGCGATTTCCGGCATCGCAATCACGCGCTCGGCTTCTTCGGCGTTCAGGATGTATTTGGGCAGGCGGTTCTCCAGGCGCGGCAGCAGCAGCTCGGAGGCTGGGTTGTGCAGGATATAATTCTGGCGCGCCAGCCAGCGGAAGAAACCTTTCACCGCTCGGAGGCGGTAATTCTGGGTGCGGAAGGTGAGCGGCTCACCGTTCTTCTTGCGGTACTGGAACAGCCAGCGCTGGTAGCGCTCCAGCACCGGCCGCGTGATCTCGCGCGGATCGTCGAGCGAGCGCTCGCGGCACCAGTCCAGGAAATAGCCGAGACAAGCGCGGCGCGTGTTCACGGTGTCTTCTGAAAAATTCTGGGTCTGCATCCAGAGCAAATGCTCTTGGAGCAGCGTATGCATACGACTGGTTTTTTCGTTTGACTCCGGTACTGTGCGTTTAGGCCTTGGCTGCCGCATATAGCACTCCCGAGCCCGTGGTTATTGGCGTTGGTGTGACCCGACACCCCCCCGGCATCCCCCCGACTTGGGGCCGACTTGGGCCCGACAGGTTCTCTTCCAGGGCCGACTTCTTCGGATCGTAGTCGTGCAGCTCGTAGACGAAGCTCTGGCCGCGGCCGCCCTGGTGGACGATCAGGTATTCCAGTTCCTCCAGGCGGTGCAGATGGATTTTCAACTGCGTGTGGCCCCATTGGGTGTGCTCGCGGACGTCGCGGCGCGAGAAGCGGTAGTCCTTGCGGCCGTTCACCATTTGAGTGATCAGATCGAGCAGCTTTCGCGTTTGCGGCGGCAGCTCGTCAAGTGAGCGCTCCAGCAAGCTTTTCATGAGGCGGTCGGCGGTTTGGATGTCTTCGGGCGTGGCCTCGATGTAGGAGACGCCGCGCGCGGTTTTCACCGTGCGCTGATGCTGGTGCAGCAGCGCGATGGCGCGAATGAGCGTCAGGTACTTCATGTGATCGCGGCGGGTGCGCGTGCGGTGGTCGGGGAAGGTGAGATCGCGCGCGTAGGGATTGGCGACGAACAGCGGCTTTAATAAGCGCTGGGCGTTGCGGTGGATTTTAAGAATCGCCTCGCGCTCCTGTTTGGCCAGCAGACCTTCGAGCGTCTGCTGTTCGCGTTGCAGCTTGTGGATGGCCTGGGTTTGCTCGCGGTCTTCGTTCACCGTCAGGACCAGGCAGCGGTTGAGCAGCTCTTCATCGAGATCGATGGCCGTGGTTGTGAGAAAGATCATGACCGGGCCTTCGACGCGGTACTGGTGTGTGAGCAGGCGGCCGGTGGCCGGATCCTTGCCGGTGGAAGCGATAGTCAACACGCCTTCGCTCTGCAGCAGCTTCAGCGCGTAGGCCGCGCGAGCGGCGCCTTCTTCTTCAGCGATCGCGAGCACTTTGTGTTTCAGATCGCCTTCGCCCATGTAAAACAGCGACTGCCCGGTCATGGCCGAGTATTCGATGCGGTCTTCTTCCGGGACGAAGGCCAGCACGGCGTCCATGAGCGAGCTCTTGCCGGCGGCGGAACTGGATTGCACCAGCACCGCGAGCGGGGCGTCGAGGCGGCGCGAAACCGCGGCCAAGTATCCCACAAGTTTGTTGGTCTCTTCGCCGATCACGCCGCAGCGCGCGAAGTCGGAGAGGATGCGGTTTAGCAGATCCGGATCTTGGAGCAAGTCGAGCGCGGCTTGGCGGTCTTCGTTGGACATGTCGTGCTGGCGCTGCTTTGGTTCGAGCGCCTGGCGGATCTGTTTGTCCTGCAGCTCTTCGAGCTTCAGCAGCACGCGGCCCAGGTCGCGCTTGACCGCATCTTCGTTGATTTGCATTTCCAGTGCGGCTTGCTTGACGAAGGCCGCGCGCTGTCGCGCCGAGTACAGGTCCAGCGTATCGACGTGGAAGTTTTCAGCGCGCGAGGCCAGCACGTTCACCCGCAGCAGATCGTAGCTGAGATTCTTTCCAAGGCCCCGGATGCGGTAGCGGCGGTCTTCGAAGGTCAGGACGATTTCGTCGCCCTGTGTGGATGTGGATGGCTCCGGTTCGACAACCTGCCGCGCGGTTAGCGCCTTGCCGCCGAGCCATTCGGCGCTGTTCAACAGCACCGCCAGGCTCTTGTCGGCCGGCGTGACTTTGAGCGCGTACTCGTTGGCGTCCATGTTGTGCGGGAACAGCACGCGCGTGCACTCAATCCCACTGGCGATCAGTTCGGTTGCCAGGGCTGCAGCCCCGGTGTCGCCGGCCGCGTCGCGGTCGTAGGCGATCACGACTTTGCGCGTGTCGTACTTCTTCAACGCCGCGCGGTGATCGTCCGTGAATCCGCTCACGCCGTAGCTCGAGGTCACGTTGCGGAAGCCCGCGCACCAGAAGGTCAGGGCGTCGATCAGAGATTCGCACAGGATGATTTCTTCCGACGCTTCCAGCGCCTCCTCGTTCCACACGCCGCGGTGCGGTCCGGCCAGATAGAGATGCAGCGGAGTGCCGGGCCTCAGATCCTCGGTGATCTTGCGGCCGTACAGGCCGAGCACCTGGCCGGCTCGATCCAGGATGGGAATGACCAGCGAGCCGTTGAAGTGCTCGTGACCGGTGTCGCGCAGGATGCCCAGCCGCTGCAAGCGCCCGCGCAGCTCGGCGCCGGGCTTGCGATTGGCTTGCGGCAATCTCAAACCGAGTGTGCGGTTGGCGAAGCCGAGTTGAAAGCGCTCGATCATCTCCTGAGATTTGAGGCCGCGCTTTTCGAGGTAGCCAAGCGCTTCGGGCGACTGCTTCAGCGTCTCATGGTAGTAATGCACCACCTGCCGCAGCGCCTCGGCGTCGCCGGCCTCGCGGTCGATGGGCGGCGCGAGTTTTCGCACCGTGGAATGCTTGATGGGCTGCGGCGCGCCATCCATCAACGAGGGATGCTGGGAGCGCAGCAACTCCACCGCGTGCCGGAAGCTGACGCCCTGCGCGCGCATCACCCAGTCGATCACGCTGCCTCCGCTCTGGCACGCTCCCAGGCAATGCCACAGATTCTTCTTGGGACTGATCACCAGCGACGGCTCGCGATCCTCATGAAACGGGCACAGGCCCACGAGGTCGGCGCCGTGCTGCTTCAGCTTCACCCCGCGCGCCTCCGCCAGGCGCTCCAGCGGGACCTCCAGCTTCAACCGTTCGATCACCTCGTCCGGGATACGGGCCAATGCGCCTCCTTTCTGGCTTCATCGAAAAAGCTGTCAAGAGGGCGATACACGTTTCCGGGAACTCTCTTGACCTTGAAGTACCGTCTCTGAGAGTATACGTTATGCGTATAGAGAGTCAAGAGCCGGAGCGAGCCATGCAGGAAACAGCGTTTACAATCTCAGGTGCGATGCCCAGAAAAAAGTACGGAGAGACCACCTTTGGCGAGCGCCTGCAAGCCATCCGCAAGGCGCGCGGCCTAACGCAGGTTCAACTGGCCGAGGCGGCTCAAACCACCCAGCGGGCCATTTCCTACTACGAGACCGAGGCGGGATTTCCGCCGGCGCCCGCCGTCATCGCGCTCGCCACCGCGTTGAACGTTACCACCGACGAGCTGCTCGGCTTGAAACCTCCCAAGCTCGAACGCCCGCGCCGCGATCCCGAGACCGCCCGGCAGTGGAAGCGATTTCAGAGAATCGCCGCTCTGCCCGAACGCGATCAGAAGGCCGTCATCCGCCTGGTCAACTCGCTTGCCAGCGCAGGGGCCAGGTCCCGCGCCGCGTCGTAGCGTCGCAATGCCTCAGAGTGTCAGTCTTGGGTCAGAACACCTAATTATTAAAGTATCGGGATAATGCAACTGCGCGATTTGCTCTATCCCTGTTCAATCTGGTGCATCGCGTTTCGTTATCGATTTGTTGCAATGGCTTGGTCAACCCAACCGACATCGTTGGCGTTCCAGACTTTGCACCTGGAGCTTTGGACAAGCGATCCTTTACCCGACTGAACTTCGAAGGTCTCATACGTGAATGCGTCCGGGCCGCAGCCTGCAACCGACCTGCGAGCTAGAAGGAACCGCGAGTCCGGGGACCATAACACTCTCAGAACAATAGAACTCGCCAGGGTCTTCCGCGCTGCGAAAGTCTTGCCGTCAAAAAGCACTATGTTCGCTTGTAGAACCGAATACTTAGCGGCAGCAATCCACTTCCCATCTGGAGACCAGGCCACTTTCATGAAGCCGTCACCAAGTTTCTGGACCCCGCCGCTCGCAATATCGATGAGTTCCAGGGAGCGTCTGTGGATAGCAACCGCGTATTTCGAATCCGGAGACAAACTGATGTCTGTCCGCGTTAGGGCATCGTCACAGCCCTCGCCGTCCAAAATCTGCCGAGCCTTCCCATCCAAAAGATTCAGAGAAAAAACTCCGCAAACGACCCTGCCATTGTTCCAGTATTTCCCAGCTATGACAGCATCCACCTGACGAGGTGATATGGCTATGCTGCTCAGAAACGTGAAGTCGCCCGAACCCGAAACATCGCTTATGCGCTTTGAACCTAGTTCGATTCTGAAAAAACCCGGTGTCACCTTTGTCAGCTCCGTCAAGTCGTGAATCTCTCCAGCAGTGCTGTATAGCGTCTTCCCGTTCGGGCTAAGTTGATAGACGCCCAGGGCCCTCGGCAGGAGCACTCTCTTTTCGCTTCCTGGACCGAGCGGAAACAACACGAGGTTCCGGTCCGTCACATCGTACATTGCCGGAAGATATGGATAATTTGCGGGAGAATCGCCAGCGAACGTTGGCCGGCTGGACCAAGCCGCTGCGATTCCGACAATGCAAACGATGGCTGGTCTCCAATACTTCATAGACCTGGAACCAACCTGCCCCAGCCGGGCGTATTAGGCGGCGAGCCAAACCAGGAATAGGGATTCTTGTTTGGGAAGTACCACGCTAAGCCAACGTCGTACAAAAGAGTGAAGGCGTAGCTGTTGCTGTTATAGCCGTAAGGGGACCTAGACCCAATGATGGGGCGGTAAGGAGCAAAAACTCCATTCTGAGTATAGGCAGTGACCGCTCCGAGTATCTCGCTGACGTCATCGCACGCGTTGGCGCCGGTATACGTTTGCCCGACCTGAACGTTTCCTGGGAGACCGGGCCCACTTGTGCCCTTGGTGGCCGTCCCATTGGCCGCAAACACGCACCCGCCCTGGAGCGTCCCGCTTCCGTTGGGATTTGATGGTCCTCCTTCGCAAAGCCAGTTGAACGATGTTCCGTTGCTCTGCGTAATGGTTAGATCGACATACGTGTGCTCGGCTACGGTTATCCCGTTCACAATCACGGGCCGCTCGTAAAGAGAGACCGAACACTGAGGTTGCGGCGTGGACGGCGCGGGAGTTTCAACCGGTGGTGGGCCGCCGGTCTGACAAAACGGGCTGGGGGTTGGCGTAAAGCCGTCGGCGCCGACGCATGGATTATTACAGCTGGCGTCTGACGGGTCGCATCCGCCGCCGGCACCGATGTCGGGGTCTGCGGGCGCATACATAGGCCACCCTCCCGCCGTCAAGCCAGTCGGATCGTTAAAGTTCGCCGGGTCCGCATTGGCGTACGAGTAGCGGTTCCAGCTTTGAGGATTCTTCGTTTGGCCCGGTAGCTGGTCCGGGGTCACGAAGCGGCCGAGTGTGCTGGTGTAGTAGCGTTGATCGGCATAATCATTGCCAGTGGCCGAATCGCGCGTGTAGGTGGCGAACTTCACCTGGTCGTTGGGCAACTGCGGGGAATTGCGCTCCTCTCCATAAGGATAATACTTGCCCACCGAGCCCAGCCGGTCCTGGATCACCGGCTGGTAGCCGTTGGTATAAGCCTGCTGGCCCACCAGCTTCCCGCCGAAGTACACCCGCGTGTTCGTATAAATGAAGCCCATCGTAACATTGGTTCCTCCCGAAGGATTCCAGGCGCCCGTAGCCTGATAGCTGGCTAGCTGCTTGCCGTCGGCGCCGAACAGGTTCACAGTGTCCTGGTTCAGGTTCAGCACCCAACCGCTGCCCGGATTGCAGTAGCCGGACGTGGTGCAGCTTGCCTGCCACACGCGCTTGTTCTGCGCGTCGTAGAAATACTGCGCGGCTCCGCTAGCGGCGTAGCTCATCCGGTTCTCCACGTCGTAGGTGTAGCCGGTCGAGATCAGGTTGCCGTTGGCGTCGTAGCTGTAGCCTGAGAGCCGGTTGGTCGAGGCATTGGTCGGCGTGCTGATGGTGGTTCCTTGCGCCGTGCCGGTGCCGGTCCGGCCGGTCAGATTGCCGAAAGGATCGTAAGCCTGGGTCTGGGTCCAGCCGCTGCCTGAGGCCGAGATCAGCCGGTTCAGCGAGTCGTATTGATACGTCACCGTTTCACCGCTGATCGCGTCCGTGGCCGAGCCGATCTTGCCGTTGTTCGAGCCCCCAGTGTAGTTGTAGGTGATGTTGATTTTGGTGGATGGCAAATACGGGTCGCTGGTGGTGATATTGGTCAGCTGCATCAGGCTGTTGTAGGCGCGCGTCTCGGCAGCGTCGTAGTAATTGACCGCCGTGAGCTGGTTGGCGGCGTTGTAGGTCACGCCGTTTACTACCGGCTGGCTGTAATTGCTCCCATCTGTCATGTTGCTCAGCCGCATCATGGAGTCGTATGTATAGCTGAAGGTGGGGGTGGTGCTGTTGTTGTCGGTCGGGTAGGTGACCTGAGTGACCTTGCCTTCATTGTTGTAGGTGTAGGCGAGATTCAAGTCGCCCTGGGCGGTTTGGGTGAACTGCTGGTGCGTGTTGGGGTTGGTTTGTCGCATGGTCTGGGTCACGCGCAAGCGCTTGCCCGCCACCTGTCCGGCCTGGGTGTAGCTGAACATGTCGGTGAACATGGTCGAGCCGGGCGTGCCGCTGGTGTCCACCGAATAGCCGACAGCCGGGTACTTGATCTCGACCAGCCGGCCCGCCGGGTATTGCGAATAGTTGGAGTCGTCGGAGTTGGTGTCGTAGACATAAGTACGCAGCGTCGTGCTACCCACGCTCATCTGGGTCAGGCGATTGTAGAGGTCGTAGGTGTAGTTGAACACCTGGCCCTTGGCGTCTGTCTTGGTGGCCAGCCGCTTGTAGGTGTCGTAGGTGTAACTGACGGTGCCGTTTTCGGGGTTAGTGGCGCTCAGCAGCAGCGCGCCTACCGAGTTGCCGCTGGTGTAGTTGAAGGTGCGGGTCTGGGTCGTGGATCCGCGCGGCATCGAGACTCCGATCAGATGGCTCAGGATGTCGTAGGTGTAGGTGGTGGTGACGGTGCCGAGCGACGGGTCGGGCTCCTGGACTTGGGTCAGGTTGCCCATGGCATCCATGGTGAAGGTCTTCCATTTGCCGGCCGGGTCGGTTACCGTGACGTTGTTGCCGCTGTAAGAATAACTGGTCGTGCTGCCATCGGGAGCGACCACGCTGGTGGTCCGACCCATTCCGTCGTAGTTGTAGGTGGTGTACACGGGCGAGTCGGTAGGCTTATAAGGCTGCGAGACTTGGCTCACTTTGCCGAGCGGTGAGCAGCCGCAGGGGGCGTAGCCGGTCTTGACGATCGATAGCGTGGTGGTGCTGTAGCCGGTGTCGGTCTCTATCGTGCGGCCGAAGCCGTCCTTAATCGTTTTCACCCAATGGCCGTTGGTGGTGGCCGTGACCGATGGGCCAATGCCGTCGACGTAGGTGTAATTGGTCACCGCGCCGGTGGGCGAGGTAGAGGAAGTCGGCCGTTCGCTGCCGCCGTAGTTCAAGGACGCCGTGTCCCCGTTGGGTCCCGTGGCGGAACTGAGTCCCAGAAACGGGGCCCAGTTCATGCTGGACGAAAGCGAATTAGTGGTGAGCTGCGAGGGCGCGGCCCAGTTGGTGGTGGAGTTCGTGGCCACGCTGGTGGTGACGCCGTTGTTCGTGGTTCTGGTAACGTTGCCTCCGATGTCGTAATAGACAGTCTTGGTTCCCGACGGAGTCACGCTCTGGGACACGTTACCGCGGTAAGGAAACGAAGTATTGTAGTTGGCATCGTGCATCGTGATGCCCGGTACGTCGGTATAACCGCTGCCGTCGTATGTGTTTGACGCCAGGGTGGTGGTGTGGGTGCCGTCGGTGACCGTGCTGGTGGACAGGCGGTTGAAGATGTATCGGGAAGTGTAGTTCGAATTGTTCGTCAAATACGTGTTCGTGTACGTTCGAGCCAAGCTGCCGCCTTGCCCGGTTCCGGGCGGGCCATAGTTGTACAATTGCATCTGTGTGACGTTGCCGTATTGATCAAGTGTTTGCGTGGTCACCTTAAGGATCGCGTTGGATGTATTGTACGCTTCCTGAGTTACGATCTCCGAGATATAGGGATTTCCCGCCGAATCAGTGGTCCAGGTGTACGCTTCCGAGTGCTGATTGGAGCCGACATTAACGTTTGGATAGTCCAGATGGAACGTTGCAAGTCCCAAGGAGCTGGCCGGACTTGTGCTGGTTTGGAAGGACCACCATTTTCCTGCTACGCCGTCGGCGTCGTCCAGTAGACAATAGCTATGCACGGAGCTATTCGGGTCGCTAGAGTGATTGATGTGGTAGGTAAGTTCTGTGCCCCCGGACGCCATGAGCAGATTCCGGGTTTGAACTTCGCGCTGCAGGCGGGTCCCAACGTATGTAGCGGTGCCATATGACCAGCCGAGATTACCGCCTGCTGGCGTATTCATCTTGGTCAATTCCCCAGCGCCGGAGCCTCCACTGTAGTTCGAACAGCTCTGGGTTCCGGCGCCGTCGTAGGCGAAGGTCGTTGAGCCGGGAATCGTCACCGAGTTGGCGCACTGCAGCATGCTGAACGTACCGAAGCCCGTACCGCCGCCAAACGGGGTCGTGAGTGTGTAGTTGGAGATATAGCCGAAGGTATAATTCTCAGAGGTTTGGATGTGGTTCGAGATACTCGTGAGATGCGGAATGGCATCGGTGTTGTAGGTGAACGTGTAGGTAGCCTGCGAAGGGCCCGTCCGTACGTCGGTAATTGTGCTGATGCGGGAACTGGAGTTGTTCCAGGTGACCCCATCGCCGTCGTTGTAGACGAGCGTAATCTGGTTGCCGTTGGAGTCTTCAATCTGCGTGGGGTAGAGGGTGCCCGCATCCTGCTCGGTGCCCGCTGAGAGTGCGCCCATAGTCCAAAAGCTGCCGTCGCGGAAATGGAGCTTGCCGGCGTTGGAGTCGTAATAGACGTAGATTCCTTCTTTTGAGCTCCAAACACCGTTGGTGTTGACGGTGAGGCGATACTCGGCGCCAGTCGAGTCGATGAACAAGTAGTGATCGAGATACAGGTAGCCGTAATAGACGGGTGTGAGCGATCCGGCCTGCATCTTCCAGCCGTACCCGTAGCCGATGTCGCGGCCGAGCTGCCAGGTGCCGCCGGGATCCTGCCGCCAGTTTTGCGAGTTGTAGCTGAGATTGAAACCGACGCCCCAGCCGCCGCGCCCCATCGCCTTGAGCAGAGGAACGCTGTAGCTGAGATTGCCGGAACGCATATCGAGCTGTTCGCCGGCGCCGCCCCAGTAGGAGCCGAGCGGGCGGACGCCCACCTCGCGCGGGTCGATGGAGCCGGTAGGCGGCGTCGTTACGGTGACGTAGACGGTGGCGCCGTTGTAGTGATAATCCACGGCTTGCACCTCGTACGTGTAGGTGCTGCCTGGCTGGACCGTGGTGTCGCTGAACTCGGGCTCGGTGGTCATGGCTATCCAATCGTAGCTGCAGTTCGCGCCGGCGCAGCGAAAGAACTGATAGTAGGCGATTCCGGTACCGTTGGGATCGTCCACGTCGCCCGGAAATTGAATATCCACGCGATTAGAAAATGACGAGGTTCCGACGAGTTGTGCATTTAGCGGGTTGGGTGCGACGGTGTCCTGGTGACCTATGTCGATGGCGGAGATGCCGTTGCCGGAGGGAGCGCCGGAGACGCCAACCCCCGGCTGGCCCGTGGTGATTGGGGTGTTGTCGCCCCATCCCCAGGAGGTCCAAAATAAGTTGTTGATATAGACGGCAACGACGTTGAAGTTCAAGACGACCGCGCGGATGATCATCCCGTTAGAGCAGCCGATGCCGCTGCTGGACACGGGAGAGCCGCCGTGTCCGGTGTCCTTGTAGATGTTCAAGGTGGCCGAACATGTGCTGCCAGAGAAAGTCGGATTGGCGACCTCGACGGCATAAAAGGTTCCTGTGTTGCCTGCCAGCAAGGACCCGCTGCTAGCGCGCAAGTACGTGATGTAATGTCCCCCGGAGGCGGTAAGCGTGAGAGTTGTGCGGACTTCGTAACTGTTGCTGGGCGATGGAAGGCCGGGGCCGAAGAGGACCGAACTCCCGTTGCTCGTCGACGAGGTGTAAAAGTTGTTCGAGGGGCTGGGCGAGCCGGTCAAGGACCAGTTGCTGCTGTTGTAGGGATTCAGCAGGTTTGGGTAGTCGTAGGTATAGCCGGCGAAAGCGGGTGCCAGGCACGCCGAGGCCAGGAGTGCAAGCCGCGCGGCGGTCATGGCATCCTCACCCCAAAATGATTGAAATCGAAGTTCTTTTTCAGCGCCTTGAAGGCAGTTTCAATGTCCGACCGCGGATTGACGCCCTTGATGAACGTCTGAATGGTAGCGTCAGCAAGGATCGCACTGAAAGCCGAGCGGTCGCGCGCCACATATTCCACCAGCGCGAACTTACCGTCGTCGCTCAGAACGTACATGTATCCAAGAATGCCGGTGCGCGAAGTAGGACTCACGGCGTTCGGCAGTGGCGCGTACATGGGCCGCTGCGGATCGTCGGCCGTTCCCTTGCCGGTGAGCGGCACGATAGCCAGGACACGTTCGTACATGTTCCGGGGATCGACGCGCGGCTGCGCGGAGACGAGGCCTGTGGCCGTGAGTAAGCACACTACTAGCGCTGCTGCTCTATGAGCATTCATCGGATTCAACCTTTCAATGGCAAGCAGTGGACGGGGCGCTGATCCGCGCGCGAGGAGAGACACTACTCATGCGGCACTTAGTAAGTCCGCATGACAGCGGTCTCGACAAACGCCTTTTCAGCAACCTTTCTTGGCTTGCTTAGTCAAGAATCCTAAATCGATTCCGACATGTAGTCAAGTAAAAAATCGCTTACAGTTATCAGCTATAAGCTGAGATTAAGCATGTCTATACCTGGTTAATAAACTCGTTCACTGTGGTTGTTCGGTTTTCCGAACAAAAGTCATAAAGTGGGAGCGGATTATGCCGGGCTTTATTTGCCTGTAACGCATTGAGAGTGCGTCAGCGTGTTCGGTTTTCCGAACAGATTTAATTCAGCTCTCTTCGTTTGAGCTGCTGATGGACGCGCGAATCCGCGCGGGCTTCAGCTCCACCATCAAAATGCCGGCGAGAATAAGCGCGGCTCCGATGGTGGCACGGCGGGACAGGATCTCGCCCGCCAATGCGTAGGAGGTCGCCCAGGCGAATACGGGCTCGGTGGAAAAAATGAGCGCGGTGCGCGTGGGGCTGGACCAGCGCTGCGCCCAGGTTTGGACCGCGAAGGCCAGGGCCGTGGCAAGCAGGCTGGTGACGGCCAGGGCGATCCAGAGGTCGCGCGACCATTGGATGCGAATCGGCTCGGCCCACCAGAATGTCAACGAGCTGAGCACGGCTGCGGTTGCGATTTGCACCACCGCCAGCGCGCCCGGATTGGCTGACTTTGCGAAGCGGCCGAGGACCAGAATGTGAAACGCGTATGCCACGGCGCAGCCGGCTACCAGCAGGTCGCCGCGGCTCAAGCTCAGTAGATCGCGCTCCACCGTCATCAGAGTCAAGCCGACGAAGGCCGTGGCTACGCCGGCGAGTTCGGCTAGCTGAGGAATGCGGCGGTACAGGAGGCTGCTGAATAGCGGCACTAGCGGAATATATAGGCCAGTAATAAAACCGGTTTTGGAGGCTGTCGTGTATGTGAGGCCGAAGGTTTGGAGCACGTAGCCCAAGAACAGGCACGCGCCGGCGATCACCCCTCCGCGGAGAGCAAGCGAGAAATCGGGCGCGCGCAATTGTTTGCGGAAGACAAATGCCAAGGCCGCCGTGGCGGCGATGAAACGCAGCGCCAGGAAAAGGAGGGTGGAGACATCGTCGAGCGCGCGCTTCACTAAGACGAAGGTCGCGCCCCAGATCATGGCGATGGCGACCAGGCTTAGGTCGACCATCCAGCCGGGCGGCTTGCGTTCCGTCATCCTCCGTTCCGGGAGTGGTTGCCGGCGAGTTGGGATAATTCGGCGGCCGCGGGAGGGTCCGAGGCCAGCAGGAAGAGCGTAAGAAGGATACGTCTGAGACCCAGTTCGCGGCCTTCAGGATGGAACCACTCGCGCGGGGTGTGCGCGCCGCCACCTTGTCCGCCCGCGCCTATGGAAATGGCGGGGAGACCCAGGGAGAGAGGGATGTTGGCGTCAGTGGAGGCGCAGTCCAGGTGCGAGCGAATGCCCAGGTGCGCATCCACGGCGCGGATGCATTGCAGAATGGCCGCGTCTTCCGGCAGAGCGCCGCCAGGCCGCGTGCCGATTTCCTTGATCTTGGCGGTTACCTTGCCTCCGCTGGAGCGCTGATTTTCCACTTCCAGAGCGCGTTCCACCGAGCTGGTGAGAAGGTTCGCGATTTCATCCAGCTTGACCGCGCTTTCCGAACGCACGTCCACTTTCGCGCGCGCCTGGGTGGGGATGGAGTTGATGCTGGAGCCGCCTTCGAGGATGCCGAAGTTGCAGGAGGATCGAGGGCCGTTATTGGCGGGCAGGCGATGTTCGGTGAAATAGGCGATGGCCCGAGACAGCGCGTGCACTGGATTGGCGATGCCGTAATCGCTCCAGCTATGGCCGCCGGGACCGCTGACGGTGACGTCGAAGCGGCGGCTGGCTAGGGCCTGCGAAGTGATGTGGTCGTTGTTGGGGCCGTCTAGAATTACGAAAGCTTGGATCTTGCCGCCGCTGGTGGATTGACGGCACAGGTAGCGCATGCCGTTGAGATTGCCTTCACCCTCCTCGCCGACGTTGGCGATGAACACCAGACGGTGGAAGATTTCCTGGAGTTCGGTCGAGGTGGAAACGAGGCGCGCGACGGCGAGGAGGGAAGCCAGGCCCGCGCCGTTGTCGGAGACCCCGGGGCCATGCAGGCGGCCATCGGGTGCGATGAAAACTTCTTCGTCGCTGCGGGGGGCGAGCACGGTGTCGAGATGCGCGGTCAGGGCGATATAGGGGCCTTCGCGGTTCTCGACCGGATGGGCGATGACGTTGCCGCCGCGATCGATGCGCGCGATGCAGCCGAGCGCGCGGAATTGATCGAGTATCCACTCGGCGCGGCGCTGTTCAAAGAAGGTGGGGGCGGGGACGCGGCAGAGCTGGAGGTGCTGCTCGTTGATCCATTGCTTTTCGCGCGCGAACCATTGCAGCGCGTCGCGCAGCGTGGGGTGGTTTGCGGCTCCCGCCACGCGTTTGGCGAGCGGGATAGGCTCGCCACGAACAGACGCGGACTTGCTGGAAGCGGCCAAATGCCAGTGTAGCGCACGCCCCCCGGCGGCCTATGATTTCGTGGTGGCGGGGATTTCGATCGGCTCGTCGGCGCTGGGGCCGTAAATTCCCGGCACCTTGCCGCCCATCGGCCGCAAATAGGTGGCGAGCTGGCCGCGATGATGAATCGAATGGTTGTTCATCAGGCCTATGTAGGCGATGGCGGGGAGGTTGAAAACGCCGGCAAAATCGATGTTCTTGATGAGCGCGTCACCTTTCAGGGCGCTTACGGCGGCTGTGGCCTGGGCGCTGTTCTCGTCGTACCACTTTAATATGTCGGCTGGGGTCTTAATGCTTTCGGGCATGGAACCGCCCCGTTCAAATTTACCGGCTGCGACGCCGTTGAGGAAGAAGCATTCGCTGGAGGCCAGATGCCAGGCCAGTTCGAAAGCTGTCTTGGAGACGGGATCGGGCCGGTAACTGGACTTGTCCGCCGGAACGGCTTCGATCACGCGGCGCGTGGTTTTGCGCTCGTGCTGGAGCTGCGGAAGATAGATCTGCGTCAGGAGAAACTCGGCTTGGTCTGGAGTCATGCCGCAAATTTATCACATCGGACGTTGGGGCGGGAGTTGAGGTTCCAATGCCTGGCCGAGCGTAAGTAGCAGAGCTTCTTCCCAAGGGCGGGCGATCATCTGTAGGCCGATGGGCAGGCCGCCGGCGGAGGTAGCGCAGGGCAGAGAGAGCGCGGGGAAGCCGAGCACGTTGATTCCGCGCACCAGGCGCGTGGTGGCGAGACGGGTATCCACCATTTGGCTATCGAGCTCCACTTGCTTCTGGCCGATGAGAGGGGCGGTGATGGGCGTGGTGGGCGTGAAGAGACAATCGATGGAGGCGAAGAGCGCGTGGAAGTCTTTCAGCACAGAGCGGCGGAGGCGTTGGGCGTTGACATAATCGGTGGCGGGGACCAGGCGGCCTTGGTCGAGCAGGGCAAGTACGTCGGCTCCGAAATCGTCGCGGCGGTTCCAGTAGGGCTCGTACAATGCGGACGCTTCGGCCAGCAGAATCACGCGGCCAGCGGCGTTGAGCGCGTCAATGTCCGGAACTCGAACTGAGGAGACGCGCGCGCCCAGTTGTTCGGCGATCCGCGCGGCGTTTTCGACGGCCTGCTTCACCTCGGGGTCGAGCGACGAGAGATAAAAGTTCTCCGGTAATCCGATGCGTAGGTTTTGAATACCGGGCGGGGCGGGGCGCACGTGCCGGGGTTCCGCCATGGCGTGGAAGGTCAGGCTGGCATCGGCGGCGGTTCTGGTTAGCGGGCCCACATGGTCGAGCGAAAAGCCGAGTGGCTGAATGCCGGCGCGATCGACGGCGCCGTAGGTGGGCTTGAGGCCAACAACTCCGCAGAAGGAGGCCGGAATGCGAATGGAGCCGCCGGTGTCGGTTCCCGTGGCCATGAATGCCATGCTCGCGGCGACCGCTGCGCCCGAGCCTCCGCTCGATCCTCCGGGCGACCGCTCCAGATCGCGCGGGTTCCGAATGACGCCGAAGTGGGGATTCTCGGAGGTGACGCCGTAGGCGATTTCGTGCAGACCGGTTTTGCCGAGCATCACCGCGCCGGCGCGGTTCAGCTTCTCGACTACGGCGGCGTCGGAAGCGGGCACGAAATCGGCGAAGAGTTTGGAGCCGGAGGTGGTGCGGACTCCGCGAGTCCAGACCAGGTCTTTATGCGCGATGGGGATGCCGTGCAGAGGGCCGTGGTCGATGCCGTGGGCAAGGTCGCGATCGAGTTCGGAGGCGCGCTTCCGTGCGGCTTCCTCGGTGACAGTAAGAAAAGCGTTGAGGCGCGGATTCAGTTTGGCGATTTGATCCAGACAGCGGTTGGTCAGCTCCAGGCAGGATACTTGGCGGGAGCGCAAGGCGGCGGCAGCCTCGACAATGGTCACGAGCCGGCCTCGGGGTGGTATTGGAGCGCCAGGTCGATATCCGGCGTAAGTGTCTGGGTTCGCTGGCGAAGATCGGCCAGGAGAGCGTCGAGGACCGGTTGGATCCGCTGAAGTTGTTCGTCCGGAATAGGAAGTGGCATCAAAGGGTACCAGCCTAAGATTCTAGCGCTGAAGTGCCGATAAACACTTGGGGATAGCTCTATGTCACAAGGTACGGAACGTCGTCGACGGGCGCGTCAACCGCAAGCGCGCGGCATCGAGCCCAAGTGGGTCATGCTGCAGAATGTCCCGGGTCGGTCCGGCGAGGTTCGTGCCCGGATTGCGGACACGAGCGATGACGGGTTGGGATTAATCCTTCCGTTCAAGCTGCGGGAAGACGAGATCATCGTAATAAAAGGTTTAGCGGGCACGGCCGGTAATATCAAGGCGCGGGTGGTGCATTGCGGGCCCGTTGCCGAGGGGTATCATGCCGGGCTGGCGTACGAAGAAAAGCGGGAGTCGGCCGGCGAACTCGAGGAGACCGTTCCGGACTACTACGAGATTCTGCAAATCAGCAACAAGGCGGATCCGGAAATGATTCACCGGGTGTACCGGATACTGGCGCAGCGTTATCATCCCGACAACACAACGACAGGGAACGACACCGCCTTCCGGGCGATCACCGAGGCTTACAGCGTGCTGAGCGACCCGGAAAAACGGGCCGCCTACGATGTGAACTTTCAATCCAACCGCCAGTTGCGTTGGCAGATTTTCGACCAGCACCAGGCAGTGACGGGCAAAGCTGCCGAGAAGGTGAAGCGCCGGGGAATTCTGGATCTGTTGTACACCTCGCGGCGCAACCAGCCGGCGGCGCCTTCCATGACGCTGCATGAACTGGAAGATTTGTTGGGTTGTCCGCGCGAGCATCTGGAGTTCAGCCTTTGGTACTTGAAGGAAAACGGGCTGATCTCACGCAGCGACAACGCGCGTTACTCGATCACCGCCAAGGGAGTGGACTTGACGGAAGGCGACGGCTCCGAGACCGAGCGATCATCCAACTATCTGCTGCCGGCGGCGCAGGGGGTCCAGGCCGAGGATCCGCTGGCGCAGGCAGTGTAAGGCCGGCCGCGGTTGGCGGCGAAACCGTCGACCATGGGGGGTGGGCTAAGATGTGGGGATTGCATTCTGGGGGCGGAACGCGATAAACTCATCCCACCTGGGGCCGCAGGGTCCTAGCGCCAAGGGAGGCGACTCAATGAAAAAGGTACTAGTTGGTTTTGCGTTTACGGCCGCATACGCTATGGCGGCAAATGTTACTGGCTACATCATCGATCAATCGTGTGCCGATAAGCCCGCCATGAGGGGCAATAAGCAGTGCGCCGAAGCCTGCATCAAGAAGGGCAGCCCGGCCGTGCTCGTCACCGACGAAGGCAAGGTATATAAGTTCACCGATCAGGCCAAGGTGGTGGATCACGCCGGTGAAAAAGTCACCGTGAACGGTAAGGTAAACGGCGACACCATCACGGTCGCCAGCGTAAAGTAGCTACCGATTGAAGATCAGCAGGCACGGCGCAGATCCCCCCTCTGCGCCGCGTCGCTGCTGGATAAGAACTGTTGGCTCTTGCTGTGTGACGATGGTGGTGTGTCTGTACGTATTCCCCTCTTAATTGTTACGCCGTGGACCTGGGTTAGTTTGACAGGATGATGAGCCGCTTCGGCGCAGTCCTTTTTTTACTCGCAGCCTGGCCCATAGCCGCGGCGAAACCCGATTTTCGCCTGCAGCAGATCGGCCAGGGTGTGTGGGCCGCGATCGTCAACGATGACGGGCTGGCCGGGGGCAACGCGGGATTCGTGATCGGCGGCGACGGCGTCGTAGTGATCGACACGTTTCAGGATCCGCGGCCCGCGAAGGCCTTGCTGGCTGAGATCCGGAAGCTCACGCCTTTACCGGTGCGGTTCGTTGTCAACACGCATTATCACCTGGATCACGTGAACGGCAACGACGTATTCGCGGCGGCGGGGGCGACCATCGTGGCGCATCGCAACGTGCGGGCGTGGATGCGAACCGAGAACATCAAGATGCTGGATCCGCCGGTGACGCCGGAAAAGAAAGCGCGGGTGCAATCGCTGCCGCTGCCGTCGGTGGTCCACGACAGTCGCCTCGATCTTTATTTGGGA
>DATJWJ010000038.1:0-2803 GCA_035501355.1 Bryobacteraceae bacterium
CGATCCTCCCGCGCCGCCGACGCCGGTGCCGCCCGCGAATTCCGATCCGGTGGGCGCGCTCTCGGTGGGCACGCTGTACCTCTGTACGATCGCTGGTCTTTCTTATCCGGATGGCGCGACGTACACCGAAGCGCGCGGCACTTTCTTGAAGCACGTCGTCATCACGCCGTTTGGCCGAACCAGCTACTGGGAAAAGGTCGCCTGAACGTTGACGCTGGGAGCCGGCGCCGATCGAGGTCGTCGGCCGGGCCACGCTCTGAAGAGCGGTAAAATGGCCGGTATGCGGAATGAATGGATTACACCCCGGCTGAACGACCCGATCCGGACTCAGTTGCACTACGCCCGTAAGGGAGTTGTGACCGGGGAGATGCAATACGTCGCGCGGCGCGAGCGGCTGGAGCCCGAGCTGATCCGGGCCGAGGTGGCGCGCGGGCGCATGATCATTCCCGCCAACATCCATCACAGCAAACTGGAGCCGATGTGCATCGGCGTGGCTTCCTGCTGCAAGATCAACGCCAACATCGGTAATTCGTCGACCACTTCGAACATCCAAGAAGAAGTAGACAAGCTGCACTACGCGGTGAAGTATGGCGCCGACACGCTTATGGATCTGTCCACCGGCGGCGACATCCCGCGCATCCGCCAAGCCATCATCGCTGAGTCACCCATCCCGATCGGCACCGTGCCGATTTACGAAGCGCTGGCGCGAGTGCGGCGGGTGGAAGACCTGAACATCCAGGTGATGCTGGAAGTGATCGAGGAGCAGGCCGAGCAGGGTGTCGATTACATGACCATCCATGCCGGCGTGCTGGTGCAGTACGTTCCGCTGACCACCAAGCGCATCACCGGGATTGTGAGCCGCGGCGGAGCGATCTTAGCCGAATGGATGGTCAAGAATCACAAGCAGAATTTTCTGTACGAGCACTTCGACGAGATTTGCAAGATTTTCCAGAAGCACGATGTCAGCTTTTCGCTCGGCGACGGGTTGAGGCCGGGGTGCCTGGCGGACGCAAGCGACGCCGCGCAATTCGCGGAATTGAAGACGCTCGGAGAGCTGACCAGGAAAGCCTGGGATTACGACGTGCAGGTCATGATCGAGGGGCCGGGGCACATTCCCATGGACCAGATCCAGATGCAGGTGGAGAAGGAAAATGAGATGTGCTACGAGGCGCCGTTTTACACGCTGGGGCCGCTGGTGACTGACTTCGCGCCGGGCTACGACCACATCACGTCGGCGATTGGGGCGGCCATGATCGGCTGGTATGGCGCCTCGATGCTGTGTTACGTGACGCCCAAGGAGCACCTGGGGCTGCCGAATCGCGAGGACGTCAAGCAGGGAATTATTGCGTACAAAATCGCGGCGCATGCGGCCGACATCGCACGGCACCGTCCGGGAGCGCGCGACCGCGACGATCAGCTTTCGCATGCGCGCTATCGTTTCGACTGGCGAAAGCAGTTCGAGCTGTCGCTGGATCCGGAAACCGCCGAAGCGATGCACGACGAGACGCTGCCCGAGGAAGGGTTCAAGGACGCGGCGTTCTGTTCGATGTGTGGTCCGAAGTTCTGTTCGATGAATCATTCGGCCAAGACCGAGCAGTTCACGGCCGAGGATGCCGAGGCGGTGCTCGCGGCGCAGGCGTTGGTGAAGCTGGAACAATAGTAGCGGCATGAAGACTAGCAAAGATCGGGTCTCTAAAACCGCGCCTAAAACGAAGCTTGACAAGCTAAGCCGGCTGAAGAAGCGAAAGTTTATTATCGGCGATCCGGAAGACATCGTGCATATGAATTGGCTCAGTGAGTGGACAGAGCCGGAGAAGTTCGAGCCCGTGTCCCGCGCGGCGCGGCCGAAAAATAACTCGAACAAGGGGTGAAAACGGTTGTGGCGGAAAAAACTTTGAAAACCGACGAAGAATACAAGCGTGATCTGACGCCGGAACAATATCAGGTCGCGCGGCGAAAGGGCACCGAGCCGGCGTTCAGCGGCAAGTATTGGGATCATCACGAACACGGGGTCTACAACTGCGTTTGTTGCGGCAACCCGCTGTTTCAATCGGAAACCAAGTACGATTCGGGCACCGGCTGGCCGAGCTTCTACGCACCAATCGCGCCTGACAGCGTCAAGACCGAGGATGACAACAGCTACGGCATGCGGCGCACTGAAGCGATGTGCAGCAAGTGCGGCGCGCATCTGGGCCACGTTTTTGATGACGGCCCGAAACCTACGCGGCAACGCTACTGCATGAATTCGGCGTCGTTGGATTTCGAGAAGAAGTAGCGCGGGCATTTGCAACAATCAGGCCAAGTCGCGAGCATGAAAAGCCTGCTGTATTTCCTGAGCGGCGTTGCCGGGTTTGGATGGCTGCTCATGCTGATGACTCACGTGGCGGCACTTCTCGGCCACGTCGGCCCGCTTGGCGACCGCACGGAGGTTCTATTTGTTGGAGCTTTTGTCGTTGGCTTTCCCGCCGCGCTAGCCGGGCCTTCCCTTACAGAGGATATGGGCCAAAGGGCCGCCGCGACCAGCAAGAGGTATAGCGGCGCTGATTACTGGAAGGCGATACTCCGTGGCTGTCCGGAATGGATGAAGTACTTATTTTACGGCGCCTCAGGGTACGCCGTACTTAACCTCGTATTTGTTGCCCTTGGATACAGCAGCCTTATTACATTTTCTGGGTCTTGGATGGCATTCTACGCTGCAGACTTAGCCATACTTTATTCGGCGGCCAAGCTTTGGGGGCAGCCGCCGCGCGTCTGTCCAGAGGGGCACTGTGTAGGACCAGTGGCGAAAGTCTGCGATCAGTGT
>DATJWJ010000039.1:0-9545 GCA_035501355.1 Bryobacteraceae bacterium
AGAACTGGTTCTGTTTTCCACCTTTGAAACGCTGGAAGAAGCCAATCTGGTGCGCGCTTTACTGGAGAGCGCCGAGATTCCGGTCAAATTGGACAATGAGCTTTCATCACAGTGGACCGGAGCCGGCGGTCTACGTCTTATGGTTCCAGCTTCGTCCCTGCAACAAGCTGAGGAGATACTGCAAGCACAGATCTCTGAGGAGGATCTCACGGCGCAGGCCGAAGCAGCTGATCCAATCGAACCAGTTCCGGACGAGGACTAAGGCCGGCGCTACTTCTCGGGCGGCCGCTGCATTGCGCTCAGCGGAAGCTTGTTCACTTCGTCGATGATTTTTGCATAGGCGCGCGTGCTCGATTCGAGTCCTGTCCACGGCACCACCTCCGGCGTCTCGCGGTCGGTGTGGAAATAATCATAGAACTCGCTGGACGCCACGCCCGGCAGGAATCGCCAGAACTGGCCCAGGTCGCCCGGAGGCGGCTGGGTATTCGGATCAAGATACAAGGGGGCGCCAAACTCGCGGAACGCGTTGGTTGTGATGGCCTGGAGTTCAGGACGAGATGGCCCGCCCGCGTACCATTGCTGCGCGAGCGCGGTGTTGCTCCAGACGATGTCGCGCTGCTCCTGGTATCGCGGGCGGACGTAGGTCTGCAGCGTGGCAGGATGTTCGCAATTGATCATGAGGGCGGTCTTTTGGAAAAGCTTGTCCTTGTTGCTCGCTAGCCAATTGCGGCCCACGCCCGATCCCTCGCCCGTGTTGTGATGTCCGTCTAGTCCGATGAAGATCAGCGTGCGGCGCCGCTGGCTCTGCGGGATCTTGGCGTAATATTCCGCCAGCCCGAGCATCGACGCAACGCCACCCGCGTTATCCCCGGCCGCTTCGAACCAGCCGTCGCGGTGCGCGACCACGTAGATGGTTTCGTCTGTAGCGCCCGGCAGCGTCCCCCAGACCAGCGCAGTTTTCAGATTCGGAATTCTCGCGACATCCAGCCGAACCTTGACATGCGGTGGCTGGCCGGCCGCCGCCATCAAGTCGCGGGCGGCAAAGCCATCGTCGCTTCCCACCGTGAAGGCCGGAGCCCGGGTGCCCGCCGGGTAGGCCTGATAGCGCATGTTTCCCGGCAGCATGTCCACTTCGAAGATCGCGGCGGCGCCTTTCGAATCGGCGCGCTTGGCGGCGCCCTCCGGCTTGAGCCCCAGCATCGTGAATGTGAAGACGGCCTTGCCGCGAACATCCTTGCCGGCGAAATCCGCCTCGCTTCCCAAGCCTGCGTAAACGGCTTGGAGGTCCAGTCCCTCTTTGGGCGTGCCAGCCGAGCCATAATCCGGCTGGGCTGAATCCAGATGGATGGTTTTGCCGCCGGAACTGATGGAGACATCCCACGACTGCGGCATCCATTGCGGCACCAGATCAAACGGCTGGATGTGCACTTCCGAGAGCCCGATGCGTCTGAATTTCTCGGCCAGCCATTCAGCGGATTCGGCATCGCCGGAGGTTCCGATAATGCGCCCCCAGAACTTGGGATGTCCCTGATCGCGGTAGCGGCGCGAGATGGCGGCCTGCTCTACCACGTAGCCATGCAGGTGCTTGCCGTCGATGGCGCCATAACGCTCTTGGCCGGGCGGGAGCGGCCAGCGGAGCAGCACGTCGTCCAGGTTGCCGAGCGCATGAGCGCTTGGCTTGGTCTGCGTATAGCCGGGAATGATCAGCATGCCGGCCAAGGCGCATAGCCCGATTATTCGTACTCGAAGGAAGACTCTAGCCATGTTGTGGTCCTGAGTAGATGATAGTGCGTAATCTAGTCTGCGTGACAATCTGACAATAATAGACAAAGACCAGAATTGATAGGATTATCCGCCGAAAACGCCGACTAATAAGCGCATGTGTGGCATAGCTGGAATCGTGAACGCCGGCCTCCCTCGCGAGGAGATCGATCTCGCGCTTCGGCGCATGCAGCGAGCCATGCTGCATCGCGGTCCGGATCAAGCCGGAGCGCGCGTATTTGCCGATGCTCGGGCTGGGCTATGTGCGCGCCGGCTGAGCATCGTGGACCCAGAAAATGGAACGCAGCCTGTTTCTAACGAGGACCAGACGATCTTCGCCGTGTTGAACGGCGAAATCTACAACCATAAGCCGCTCAGAGAAAAACTGCTGTCGCTGGGGCATCGGTTCCGCAACAGTTCCGATTCGGACGTGCTCGTTCATCTTTACGAGCAGTACGGCACCGGCTTCCTCGGTCAGCTAGAAGGTATGTTCGCGCTCGCGGTCTACGATACGCGGGAGCGTAAGCTTTTAATCGCGCGCGATGGTCCCGGCATGAAACCCCTATATTACGCGAACACCAATCGCGGATTCGTATTCGCCTCGGAGGCCAAGGCGCTGTTCGCTTCCGGTCTGGTAGAACCCAAGCCCAATATTGCCGCGCTCAACGTGCAGCTCGCGGCGGGATTTGTTCCGGCGCCCATGAGCGCTTTTTCGGGAATTGAGAAATTGCAAGCCGGTCGATACTTGATTGTCGACCAGGCCGGGCCTAAGGGCGGCGGCTTTTGGGAGTTTCGCTATAGCGCAACCAATGCCGCCCGGAGCGACGCCGAGTACGCCGAAGAGCTTGAGAGCCTGTTGAAGAACGCAGTGCGCTCCCACCTGGCAGCCGACGTTCCGGTGGGAGCGTTCGTGAGCGGAGGCTGGGATTCATCGTTGACGGCCACGTTCGCGGCCCAGCAGCTTGGATCGAACCTGAAGACTTTCTCCATCGTTTTTCCGGATGATCCGGGCGCCGACGAAAGCAGTTTCTCGCGCAGCGTCGCCCGGGGGCTGGGAACGGATCATCACGAAATCGAGTACCGCAGTTCGCTGCTGCCGGGCCTGCTCCCCAATATCGCCCGTCATTTGGAGGAGCCATGCAGCATGGTGCCCACCGGTGTGCTGTACGTCCTGGCGTCGCTCGCTTCCCAGCACGTCAAGACAGTGATCAGCGGCGAGGGCTCCGATGAATTATTCGGCGGCTACGAACGGTTTCGAATAGAATACCCATACCTGTTACGCCGTTTCGCCGCGCGAGCGCCCCTGGCGCGGCTGGCCGATTGGTCCTCACCCGGCCGTTTTCGCCGCGCCCTACGCATCCTCAGCGCGCCGGACGAGCGGACCGCGGATGCCGAGTGGAACAGGGTACTCACGCCGGCCGATAAGCTGCGCGTGCTGCGGCCTGAATATCGATGCGATGATGCCGATCTGGCGCCGGCGCTGCTGGGCTCACCCGCGCTCGAGAGCTGTCAGGATATTTTGCAGCGCCGGCTGGCCTTCGAATACAAAGGCCGCTTGGGGAACGCCATCCTTTTCGATCTCGACAAAATGAGCATGGCGCATTCGCTCGAGGTCCGGATGCCGTTCCTGGATCGTTCGATCGTAGAGTTTGCGTTGCGTCTGCCGTCCCGGCTAAAGGTGCATCGCGGGCGTGAGAAGGTGATCCTGTCGTGGCTGGCTCGGCGCCATTTGCCGGCCGAGATCGCCGCGCGGCGCAAGAAAGGCCTGGCGTATCCGGTGGGAGCGTGGAAGCGCCCGCCGCTCAATCGCTATGTTCGGGAGCTGCTGCTGGATAGCGACGGACCGATTGACCGCGCTTATCTTCGCCGGCAATTGCCGATTTGGCTCGCAAAACCGAATGGCGAAGAGCGACAGATCTTGATCTTAGTAGCGCTGCAGACCTGGTGGAACGAATTTATCGTCGCAAAGTCCTCAGAGTTGCCGGCCGTTTCGGCGTCGAGATCTGCATGACGGGCCGGTTTCTGTTCCAGTTTCGGGGGCTCGCGACTGGCTACCTGTTGAGCGCGTGCGCTTTCGTTTGGCGGCGACTGATGTTTCGCACCACTTTCATCGCCATCACGGGAAGCGTGGGCAAGTCGACCGCTACGGCCTGCCTGGGAAGCATACTGTCGGCTCATTACTCCACGAATTGGGAGCCGGGTGGCCACAACAGCCGCTTGGCGCTGGCTGGGATCGTGCTGAGAACCCGGTTTCGCCACCGCTTCACCGTCATCGAGGTCGGTACGCGCGCCCCGGGCGCTCTGGCTCGAGCCGCCTGGATGATAGCGCCGGATATTACGGTTTTGCTCCGAGTGCTGCATGTGCACACGGATGCCTTTCCAACTATCGAGGCGATGGCGGCCGAAAAGGAGCAGTTGCTGAGACGCCTGGGAAGGCGCGGCGTGGCAATTCTAAACGCTGACGACCCTGTGGTTCTGGAGATGGCGAAACGCAGGCGCGGTCCCGTCCGCACGTTCGGCGTCTCGGAAGATGCTTTTCTACAGGCCGATCAAGTCTCCGCGATTTGGCCGGCCCGGCTTAGTTTTCGCGCGCGCTGCGGCCAAGAGCTGGCCCGCGTGCAAACAAACCTGGTCGGCGAGCACCTGCTTCCATCCGTGCTTGCCGCGCTGAGCACCGCGGTGAGCTGCGGAGTCTCGTTGCCGGAGGCGGCCGCCGCACTCCAATCTGTTCAACCCGTTGCCGGGCGCATGCAGCCGATGATTCTGCCGAATGGCGCCGCGATAATCCGAGATGAATACAACGCCAACGTGGTTAGCGTGCAGGCCGGCTTGGACTATCTCGCCGGTGTCCAAGCCGCGCGCCGGATCGTCGTGGTGGGCGACATTTTGGATTCGGGCTTGAGCACGCGGCCGCGTGCGCGCGATCTGGGCCGCCGTGTGGCCCAGGCCGCCGATATGGCCGTTTTTCTCGGCAGCGAAGCCCCGACCGCGGCCAAGAGCGCGTTGGCATCCGGAATGGCTCCAGGCTCGGCGCGCGCGTTCAAATATTTGCCGGAGGCGTTCGAGTTTCTGAAGGCGGAGCTGCGGGACGGCGACGTAGTCCTGACAGCAGGTTGGGACGGGCGCCACATCGAGCGCGTGATTCTCGCGCAGTTGGGCGAAATATCCTGCTGGATCGAGCGCTGTCCGAAAAGACTGCCGTGTGAACATTGTCCGGAGCTCAAGCTGGCGCCCCTGGCGACCATTTCGCGGGCGTGCGCCGGCGACACTCGAGTCTAGGTCAGCCGCGGCAGCATATGAGTCAGACGAGCGGCAGCGCCGTCCGCGATATACTCAACCAACATGACGCTACGCATGGCCGGCCTCACCACATTTTTCATGCTCTCCGGTATCACTCTCGTCGCTCAAAAGCCGAGAGCGCGCGATCTCGGAGTCCCATTTCCAGGAACTCCCGGTGCACTCAACGCCATCACCGACGTGGCCGGGGTGGAAGTTGGTCACGCCACGGTTATTTCGGGCGAGGGCAAACTGGTTCGGGGCTCTGGGCCGGTTCGTACCGGCGTCACGGTTGTCTCTCCTCAGAAGATTGGCGGGGCGAATCGTTTCTATGGCGCCTTCTATGCTCAGAACGGCAACGGCGAGATGACCGGGACGACGTGGCTTGAGGAGTCCGGTATGTTGGAAGGCGCGGTGTTCATCACGAACACGCACGCCGTGGGCACGGTTCGCGACGCTTATATCGCCTGGCAAGTGCAACACACTCCGCCGCCCAATCCGGCGCGATTCGGCGAGACCGTATTTTCGCTTCCGATTGTCGCCGAAACCTGGGACGGGTATCTGAACGACATTTACGGATTTCACATCAAGCCTGAGCACGTTGCACAAGCCATCGAGAACGCGAAGCCCGGCGTCCTACCGGCGGAGGGCAACGTCGGCGGTGGCACCGGTATGGTTTGTTACGGGTTCAAGGGTGGCATCGGCACATCGTCCCGAAAGGTGCAAACTCCCTCAGGAGCATTCACCGTCGGTGTGCTCGTGCAGTGTAATTGTGGACGGCGCCCGCAGCTTTTGATCGCAGGTGCGCCGGTGGGCGAGGAGATCACCGATGAGGTTCCTTACGCGGCGAATCCAAAATTGGAGCAGACCGAAACCGGGTCGATCATTATCGTGATTGCCACCGACGCTCCGCTATTACCGCATCAGTTGCGGCGCATCGCCCACCGGGCCACCATGGGCCTTGCGCGTACGGGCTCGATTTCCGGGAATGGCTCGGGCGACATCTTCGTTGCGTTTTCCACCGCGAATCCCAGGCCTGGACTCGAACCTAAACTAAGAACCGTATCCGAGTTGCCCAACGAAGAAATGGACCCCTTGTTCGCAGGCACTGTTCAGGCCACCGAGGAAGCCATCGTCAACGCAATGGTCGGGGCTGAGACCATGATCGGCGTGGATGGCCACAAGGTAATCGCTCTTCCGCACGACCGCCTGCGCACGACCTTACGAAAATACCATCGTCTTGCAGAATGAACTGGCGGGTACGAAGCCGAAACAGCCCCGGCGGCGAGGATCGTCCCTGTGATACACTGCCGTCGCGTGTTCTTTTCCAGTCCGGCCCCTCGGACAGACAGGAGTTGAGATGCCCGCTGCGAAGCTTCGGCTGCTGATAGTACAAACCGCTCTTCTGACGTCTTTTCTGACTTCCGCCAGCGCCCAGTGGCTGGATTATCTGGACCCGGCGACACCGTTGACGCCGGCCGGGAAGCCGGACCTGTCCGCAAAAGCGCCACGAACCATGGACGGTAAGCCGGACCTGTCAGGAGTTTGGCAAGTGGAACCGCCGCCGCCGGGCGAGATCGAGCGGCTGTACGGCAAAGACGTGGCTACCGGTCCTCTGGCTACCGCAGGTGACGACGTCAACCTCCACAGTATTTATTTCATGAACATCTTCATCGATTACAAGCGCGGCGAAGAACCACTCACTCCGGCAGCCCGCGCAGCCATGGCCCGGCGCAACCCGGGCGGAGGCGAACGTCCGGCGCTTTCCTACTGTCTGCCCACCGGAATGCCGAACCGCTGGTTCTTCGACCGGCCGCTCACCATTTTCCAAACCCCAAAGCAACTGGGAATCTACTATGAAGCGGACGGTTATTTCCGCGAGATCCACACCGACGGCCGCAAGCTGCCGCAGGATCCCTTCCCTTCCTGGTTGGGTTACTCCAGCGGGCGCTGGGATGGCGATACCCTCATCGTGGACTCGACCGGATACAACGACAAGACGCGGCTCCCTGGCGGCTACCCGCACAGTGAGCGAATGCACATCCAGGAGCGGTTCCGCCGCCGCGACTTCGGCCACCTGGACATCGACATTACGGTCGACGATCCGGTCATGCTGACCAAACCGGTAACGGTGAAGATCACCGAAATGCTGCTCCCAACCAGCGACATGGTCGAGTACATCTGCGCCGAAGGCGAGCGGGACGCGGCCAACATGAGCGCGGTTCGTGAGGCAACAAAGAAGGCAGCTCCGCCAGAGGGCCCCGGCCGCTAACGCGGGAGCGCAGCTCTCTTCCGCAGCGTTGCCGAGATGTGTCCTGCTTCGACAACCAATGCCAGTTATGATTGAGCGGAGAATTCCACGCGAGCCGATCCACTGACCATTGAGGCGCTTCTGCCGGCAGTGCAGGACGAACTTCGGCTTACCCCTTTCATCGATGTTCACACGCATCTTTTCATGCCATCGCTCGGCAAGCTTGGATTGTGGGGTATCGACGAATTAATCACCTATCATTATCTGGAAGCCGAACTGTTTCGCGCCAGCAACATCACTCCCGAGGTGTATTTCAATCTTTCAAAGACCGAGCGGGCGGACACGATCTGGAAAGCTCTGTTCGTGGAAAATCCCCCGATCTCGGAGGCTACGCGCGGGGTGATCGCGGTGCTGGATGCTTTCGGCTTGCCGATGGATCTCAAACAGGTTCGGGATTTTTTTGCCTCACAGCGAGTGGAATCCCATATCACAGCCGTGCTGAAGCTAGCCGGGATCAGCGATGTGGTCATGACCAACGACCCGCTCGATCCCGCCGAGAGCCCGTTGTGGGAGCGGGAGCCGGCTCGCGATCCGCGTTTTCACCCGGTGCTTCGCTTGGATCGGATTCTCAACGAGTGGTCCGAACATTGGAGTGTGCTCTCCGCCCAAGGTTATGCCGTGGATCCGGGCGTCTCCGGGCGAACGATCGGGGAGGTCCGCAGGTTCTTGGGCGATTGGTATGCGCGCATGCGGCCCATCTACATGGCGGTCTCGTTGCCCGACACGTTCGAGTGCCCCGAAGACAGCGCCAGGGCCCGGCTGGTGACAGAGGCAGTCCTGCCGGCGTGCCGCGAATTTGGCCTCCCGCTGTCTCTGATGATAGGCGTCCGCCGCCAGGTAAATCCGCGGCTGAAGCTGGCTGGCGATGGCGTGGGGAAAGCGAACCTTCGCGCCCTCGAGTACCTGTGCTCGAACTACCCGGAGAACCGCTTCCTGGTCAGCGTGCTCAGCCGCGAAAACCAACACGAGCTTTGTGTCTATGCGAGAAAATTCTCCAACCTCATGCCGTTCGGTTGTTGGTGGTTCCTGAACAATGCATCGATCGTCGAGGAGATTACACGCGAGCGTTTGGAGATGCTCGGAACTACATTCATTCCGCAGCATTCGGATGCGCGGGTGCTCGAGCAGGTGATTTACAAATGGCACAATACGCGGCGGACTCTGGCGCCTATCTTGGCCAACTCCTACCGGCTCCTCACCGAAGACGGCCGCGCGGTAACACGCGCCGAGATCCGCCGCGACGTGCACAAGTTGTTTCGTTCGAACTTCGAAAACTTTGCAGGACTGAATGCGCGCCGAACCGATTGAGGCGAGCGCGCGGACTTGTTCGAGGGTCGCCATCCTGACTGACTACGACATGGCTTGCTGAGCGGCGGCACGGTTTTTTGTCAGGCGTTCGTCCACCAGAGTGACGATTTCATCGAGCGTGCTGAACTGGAGCCCTCTCTGGACCGCGATTCGGCGCACCAGGCAATCCACGCGTTCGATGTTCGCGGCGCCGCCGAACAGCGCCCGCGCTCCGGACGAGGGCTGGCCGAGGCCTTCGGCTGCTTTGGCGTACTTGTCGAAGGGAACCAGGTCGCCCGACTCCGCACCCAGGCCGGTGCAGAGTTTCGACACCCATCCGTAGATCTCCTGGGATTTGCCGGCATCGCCGAGCACCGCGTCCTTGATCGAAATCATGCCGTCCTTGCGAATACAGCGATAGTTTCCCGCAATCAACATCGGCCACTTCGCCAACGGCACGAAGATCGAATCGTGAACCTTTAACTTCACCGGAATTTCGATGGGACCGGCTCCGGCATCGAACCGTGCTTCCTCGATGTCGGCTTCGAGCTTGCGAAGCAGCGCAGTGGGCTCGTCGGCTTCAAAGCGCGCGGCCTTAAAGTTGGTCGGTAACCCCACTTGGAGCACGTTCTTCGGTTCCCCCGGAGGACGAAATGCCTGCGGATCGGGACTCGCCAGCGACATCAACGCTGGATCGAATCCATTCCAAACCTCGGGGTTTGCGTAGCAGCCCACCAGAGAATCTGTCGAAAGTCCAGGAATGCGTTTCAGGTAGGGCAGCGGCGGCATGTTCATGATCGCCAGACAGGGCTTGCGCGATTGACCAATACGGCCCATCAATTCGCGAACCCCGGGGGAGCCGTATTGCGGCTCTTGCATGCCGAACACGATCAAATCGAACTTGCTCGGA
>DATJWJ010000040.1:0-5644 GCA_035501355.1 Bryobacteraceae bacterium
CCGATGAGAAAGGGAGATTGAGTGATGCGGACGCAACGAGTCATCGCATCGGGAGCAACAACCTCCAGGACCGCTTCGCCGATAACCGTGGCGTCAAGCATAAGGTATCAGTCTGGGTCACAGATTTTAGCACCAGCGGAGATGTGCAGTGGGCTGCATCCCAGCCCGCGTTTCCCGAAAACGCGTGTGATCGATGCCCTCTTTGAGCAATTCAAACATCTAGGGAGCTGGCACGAAGATTAAAGGCACCCGGATACATGAGATCAAAACAAGCTATATTCGGCTAACGAAGCGGGAGCGTGAGGTGCTCGTCGGGAGTGGCGGCAGCGCTGAGAGACTCTTGCTGGCGGGCGCGCCGCGCGACCTCGGCCTGCATGATTTTTTCTTGGTCCTTCGTGAAGTATAAGCAGCCGTAAATGCTGTCCTGCAGAACACCGAGGTCCCAATTTCCCCGCATGATACCCGTCTTCGAGTGAATTGCGAGATTCAGCAAGATGTGGCCGACTTCGTGGGCTATGGCAGTGCCTAGCAGGTCTGCGACCGGCAAGGGGAACTCAGCGTGATTCCGCTGAAATGCCTCTAGATGCCCTCGCCGCATCTCCTCGACGCGGTTGTAAAAAATGTATGCCAGCACACGATTGGGGCCCGCGCCGGGCGCGAGTCCCGTCACGCCGGCCTCCAGATGCAGCTTGTCGGACATGGCCGCCGGCAGAATGTTCACCCTGATGTCCGAAAGGCCGATCGCCAGCGGTCCGGGGGCGTCGCCTGAATCCTGGCCGGGCACCGGCGCGTCGGCCCACTGACTTACGACGCCGGCCTGCTGAAAAATACGGGACGCCACCTTTTCAGCTTGCTCCATGGTTTTGCTATCGACTCGGGCATAGTTGCGAACGTGAATCGTGAAGGTGTGGTTGGCTGCCGGGTTAGCTGCCGCTGGATGCGCGGTACCTGCCATCGCTGCCAGTCCCAGGATCAGTTGCCACTTCGCTGTCGTGTTCATGACGTCCCTCCTGCCTGGGAAGGCGGGAACGCCATGCGAAACCTGTAACGTCGCAAGAAAAATCTTGGGAATTTACGATAATTCGCTCAGAATGGGCGGGTTACATTTACATATCCGGGGCCCGCTCACTCCCAACGGAGGCGCGATGTCGACTCCCTCGCCTCAGCAAATGACCCAGCTGTTACAGGCTTGGGGACAGGGCGAAGACGAAGCCCTGGAGAAGCTCATCCCCTTGGTCCACCAGGAACTGCGGCGACTTGCGCGGCGTTACATGTTTGGCGAGCGCGCCGGACACACCTTGCAAGCCACGGCTCTCGTCAACGAGGCTTACGTCAAATTGCTCGGCTGCCAGGAGGTTGCATGGCAGAACCGCGCCCATTTCTTCGCCATCAGCGCTCAAGTGATGCGGCGCATTCTGGTCGATTCGGCGCGTGCCCGCGGTTACCAAAAGCGCGGAGGCGGGATTCCCAAAGTGACGCTGGACGAGTGTTTGATCGGTCCGAAGGAAAAAGGCACGGACTTGGTCGCGCTCGACGATGCGCTCAAGGCGCTCGCCGCGGTGGATCCGCGCAAAGGCCGCGTGGTCGAATTGCGTTTTTTCGGCGGCTTGAGCGCCCAGGAAACGGCCACTGTGCTGAAGGTTTCTCCCGACACGGTTCTGCGGGACTGGCGGCTGGCAAAAGCTTGGCTGGCGCGAGAGATGGGGAAAGCTGCGGCAAGCGAGGAGGCGAGCGGGAGTGGGAATGACGCCTGAGCGCTGGCAACAAGTCGAGCGGCTGTATAACGCCGCCCTGGAGCGTGAGGCCAGCCAGCGCGCTGCATTTTTGACGCAAGCCTGTCGAGGGGACGACGAACTTCGGCACGAAGTGGAATCGCTGCTCGCGCAGGATGGCGGCGCTTCGCTGCTGGAAAAGCCCGCGCTGGAAGTTGCGGCCAAGGCTCTCGGCGGGGACGGCGGCTCTTCGCTGCTGGGCCGGCAGATCGGCGGCTACCAGGTGATTTCCCTGCTGGGCGCGGGTGGCATGGGCGAAGTGTACGAAGCCCGCGACAGCAAGTTGGGGCGCAAGGTTGCTCTCAAGATTCTACCCGCCACTTTTGCGAATGATGCCGAGCGGCTGGCGCGTTTTCAGCGCGAAGCGCGCATGCTGGCGGCGCTGAATCATCCCAACATCGCCACGATACACGGTCTGGAGCAATCCGGCCGCGTGCACTATTTGGTGATGGAACTGGTGCCCGGGCAGACGCTGGCCGAGCGCATCGCCAACGGCGGGCTGCCGGTCGAAGAGGCTCTGAAGATTGCCGGACTGATCGCGGAGGCGCTTGAAGCTGCGCATGAAAAAGCAGTGATCCATCGGGATTTAAAGCCGGCCAATGTGAAGGTGACGCCCGAAGGCCGCGTCAAGGTGCTGGACTTTGGTTTGGCAAAAGCCTTTGCTGGCGAAGGGACGGTGGACCTGTCGCAAGCGGTCACGCTGAGTGAAGAAGGAAGGATCCTGGGCACGCCGTCGTACATGAGTCCGGAGCAGGCCCGCGGCCTGCCGGTGGACAAACGCACCGATATTTGGTCCTTCGGCTGTCTGCTTTACGAGCTACTCACCGGCCGGCAGGCGTTTCCGGGGGAAACCCTTTCGGACTCCCTTGCCGCTGTGCTGAGTCGCGAGCCCGACTGGCAGGTGCTGCCTGTGGCCACCCCTTCCAATGCTCGCGACCTGCTACGCCGGTGCCTTCAGAAGGACCCCAAGCGTCGCCTGCGAGATATCGGCGACGCCCGCATCGAACTTGAAGAGGCGTTTACCGTTCCCACGCCGGCAGAGGTCCCCACACACGGCCACAAAGTGCGGGAGGGCCTTCTGTGGGCAGTAGCGGCGTTGACCGTCGTCGGTTTGTTCGGTGTCGCGATCATCTTGCGTTTGCGCCCGACAGCTACCGATCATATGGTTCGATTCGATCTTGTGAATGGCGGCTCGCCGAAAGTGATTGAGCTTCCGAAGCCTTCACCCGACGGTACAGCCATTGTCTACCCTGGCATCGATTCGACGGGCCAGCACATGTTGTGGCTCCGATCGCTCGATTCCGAGCAGGCCAGGCCGCTTCCCGGCACGGAAGCTGCGCTAGCTCCTTTTTGGTCTCCCGATGGACGCTGGATTGGTTTCTACGCCCACGGCCAGGTCAAGAAAGTAAGCCGGGACGGGGCCAGCGTCCAAACCATCACTGAGGTGGAGGATTTTTTCAGCGGCGCCTGGAGCGCAAACGGTGAAATCCTTTTAACGGCTGGCAATCGAACGCCGATCTACCGGGTGCCCGATTCGGGCGGGACGCCACAACAGTTCACAACCCTGGATCAATCGCGCACAGAGAACTCGCATCGTTGGATCACGTTTCTGCCCGACGGCCGCCACTTTTTCTTTCTGGCGCGCTGCTACAATCGCGAGAACAATTCCCTCTACGAGGGATCGGTCGATACCGGCCAAGTACGGCGCGTGGCGCACATGGATTCGAACGTCGCCTATCTCCCACCTCGCGACGGCCATGGCGCCATGCTTTTGTTTGCCAGAGACGGGAAACTTTTCGAGCAGGCCTTTGACGGCTCCTCTTTGCAGGGTGAACCTGCCGCAATCGCTGATGTGCAGTACGACGCGATCGGCATCCGCGGGGATTTTGCACTTTCCGGCGACGGCCGAGCCTTGGTTATGCGCGCCGCGTTCGCCACTGGAACAAGGCTGACTTGGTTCGACCGCAAAGGAACTGTGGTCGGGACGGTTGGGCCGCCAGGCGTCTATCAGCAGCCGCTGATTTCGCCGGACGGAGGCAGTGTGATTTTCAACCGCCCAGACGAGAAGGGCGGCAACCGTGATATCTGGTCCTTTGACGTCAATCGGGGCATTGCTTCCAGGCTGACCTTGAATCCCGCCAATGAATGGAACCAAGTGTGGTCCCCGGACGGGCGGCGAATCATTTTTGCGTCTGACCGCAGTGGAAATCGGCTCGGAAGCATGTTTGAGAAGACGTCCATGGAACCCGGAGCAGACGAGACGGCCGTTCCGGGTTTGCCAGATTTCGCGAACCCTGAAGACTGGTCTGCCGATGGGCATTGGATCGCCTTCACTTCCGGCGGAGTTCACGGAACGATCTGGATCGCACCGGCGTTTGGAGAAAAGAAAACATTCCGGTTTTTGGACACGCCGTTTGAAGAGCGCGGCCCGCGTTTTTCTCCAGATGGCAAGTGGATCGCGTACACCTCGAATGAATCGGGGCGCTCCGAGGTTTACGTGCGGCCGTTGTCTGGCCAGCCGGCGGGAGCGCAAGGCAAGGTTCAAATTTCCGAGCGAGGAGGTTATTTCGCGACTTGGAGCCGCAAAGGCCACGAACTATTCTTCGTTGGAGCGGATTCAAAACTGTACGTCACGGACGTGGCGAACTTGAAAGGGACTGGAGCTGTTCCTTCACCGCACGCATTATTTGAAGTGTGTCCTGGGAATACGCCAACCGACGAGGCCACGCAAGGACATCAGTACGACGTCGCCGCCGATGGCCAAAGATTTCTATTTGTTTGCGGGGACCAAGCGCAAGAACATTATTCCGTGTTGGTGAATTGGAAACCACAGTGACGCCTGAGCGCTGGCAACAAGTCGAGCGGCTCTATCACGCGGCTTTGGAGTGCGAGGCCAGCCAGCGCGCTGGATTCTTGCGCGAGGCTTGTCCGGGAGATGACGCGCTCCGCCGCGAAGTGGAATCGCTGCTCGCGCAGGAGGACGGCGCTTCGGTGCTGGAAAAGCCTGCGCTGGAGGTTGCGGCGAAAGACCTCGACGGGGACAACGGCTCTTCGCTGCTGGGCCGACAGATTGGCGGCTACCAAATCATTTCTTTGCTGGGCGCCGGCGGCATGGGCGAAGTGTACGAGGCCCGCGACAGCAAGCTGGGGCGCAAGGTTGCTCTCAAGATTCTACCCGCCACTTTTGCGAATGACGCCGAGCGGCTGGCGCGTTTTCAGCGCGAAGCGCGCATGCTGGCGGCGCTCAACCATCCCCACATCGCCACGATATACGGTTTGGAGCAATCCGGCGGCGTGCACTATCTGGTGATGGAACTGGTGCCCGGGCAGACGCTGGCCGAGCACATCGCCAACGGCGGGCTGCCGGTCGAAGAGGCCCTGAAGATTGCCGGACTGATCGCGGAGGCGCTTGAAGCTGCGCATGAAAAAGCAGTGATCCATCGGGATTTAAAGCCGGCCAATGTGAAGGTGACGCCCGAAGGCCGCGTGAAGGTGCTGGACTTCGGTTTGGCAAAAGCCTTTGCTGGCGAAGGGACGGTGGACCTGTCGCAAGCGGTCACGCTGAGTGAAGAAGGAAGGATCCTGGGCACGCCGTCATACATGAGCCCGGAGCAGGCGCGCGGCCTGGCGGTGGACAAGCGCACAGATATTTGGGCCTTCGGCTGCGTGTTATACGAGATGCTCACCGGGCGCACGCCGTTCGCAGGCCAAACGCTGTCGGACATTCTGGCCGCGATCCTGAAGCACGAGCCGGACTGGGGCGCCCTGCCGGAGAGAACACCGCCGAAGATTCGCGATCTGCTGCGTCGCTGCCTGCAAAAGGATTCGCAACGTCGATTGCGCGACATCGGCGACGCCCGACTCGAAATCGA
>DATJWJ010000041.1:0-4206 GCA_035501355.1 Bryobacteraceae bacterium
TGCCCTCGGCTGGCGCCTCCAGCCCGGCGATGATGCGCAGCAGGCTGGTCTTGCCCACGCCGCTCGGGCCGAGCAGCACGGAGAACCGCCCGGCCGGGAGCGAGAGGTTGAGGTTCTCGAAAATGCTCTCCCCGGCATAGCACAGACCGAGGTTCTCGATGACGATGCCGGGCGGGGACATGGCTACGTGGCGATCTGCACCGCGTAAGAATCCAGCGGCAGGTTCTGCTTGATCAGCCCGGCCGCGCGCATGAAGTCCCGGTACGTCGTGTAGCGGGCGGTATCCAGCGCCGCAGGGTCGCGCGCGAAATAGGACGGCAGCGCGTGCCAGGAGGCGATGTCCAGCTTGTCGTTCAGGCTGGGGTTGTCCTTCAGGAATAGCGCCAGCATTTTCTCAGGGTCAGCCTCAAGTGCTGCCACGCCCTCGCGCAGCGCGGCGAGGAATTTTGCCAGCGCTGGCGCCTTCAGTCCGGTCTCGCGCGAGAGCAGGATCAGCTCATCCGCCGGCGGCACGCCGTAATCCTCGGGCAGGAAGATCGCCGGGTTGAGCCCGGCCTGCTGGAGTTGGATGTCCTCATAGGTGCGGAAGGTACCGATCACCGCATCTACCTCGCGCGATTGCAGCGCGGTGACGAGGTTGAAGTTGACGTTCACCAGCGTCACGTCGGCCAGCGTCAGCCCGGCGGATTTCAGCATCGTGCCGATCAGCACCGTTTCCACCCCGGCGACCGAGTAGCCGATCTTGCGGCCTTTGAGGTCGGCGAGCTTGGTCACGCCGCTTTTCTTCAACGCGGTGAGCGTGTTCAGCGGCTTGTTAATGAGCGTGCCGGTGCGGCGCACGGGCAGGCCCTGGTCCACCAGCAGATAAAGCTGGGGCTGGTAGCTCAGGCAGGCATCGGCCTGCCCGGCGGCAACGAGGCGCGGCGGTAGGTCCGGGTCGGTCGGGGCGATGAGCTTCACATCCAGCCCGGCGCGGGCGAAGGCGCCGCAATATCTGGCAGCGAAGAGCGGCGCGTGGTCCGGGTTGATGAACCAGTCCAGGATGAGCGTGAATTTTTGCTCCGTCCCGGCGCGGGCCAGGGCAGGAGCGGCCAGAGCGGCGGTGGCAGACGAGATAAACCTACGGCGCAGCATATAATCACTCCCTTCGCTGGCATTACCCAGGCAGGTTCAACGGGTATGATCTCAGCCCGCACAGCGCGGACACCCCGGATGTGGCAATCTTGTTGCGGAACGCCCGTTGGCGTCAAGCGGGGGGGCGGAGGTGATGCTCTGGGTTGGGATTTCGGGGTTGGGTGGTTTTGCGACGGTCTGCTTGGGAGCGGGGCACTTGGATAACGTCATTCAGGCGAGGCTGGAACGGGCCACCGGGATGGCGGCTTTGGAGAGCACAGCGGAGACAAGGAGACGTTCGTTCGTGTAGATTGCCGGGGAATCAATAACTCTGGAGTTGGGTGTCTTTGTCGGGCACCCATCAGTTTGTTTCGTGGCGGTTCGGGCATTCTCTTTCGGGTGGTCTATTCATTGTGCTGAGATTCGAATTGCTGACCACTCCGATAGGTTCAGCTCGGCCAACATGAAATTGATTTCCACCATTCCGCTTTGACAGGTACATCGCTTCGTCAGCATGGCGTAAAAGAACCTCGGGCTCAACAAAATCGATAGGATAGACAGTCGCGCCCAGGCTGGCGGTTACTTTGTAACAGTCTTGGTATTGATTAACGTGGCTATCCACGGCGTGCACAATACGGTTTAAAATTGCCTTTACTTCCCGCAGCGACCTCAGGTCTTCAAGAATGATGACGAATTCATCACCGCCAAGCCGGGCGACCATGTCGACGCCGCGGATCGCATTTCGGATTGCCGTCGCGGTTGATAATAGTCTCTGATCTCCCGCAGCATGGCCAAGCTGATCGTTTACGGCTTTGAAGCCATCAAGGTCAAGAACTGCAAGGGCCATCAGGTTTTGATTGCGACACGCCCGCGTTTGCGCTTGGGCGATGCGCGGCATCAGCGCTTGCCGGTTGGGCAGTCCGGTTAAAGGATCGGTCAGCGAACGGTCCTCAAGCTGCTTTTCCAATTCCTCGCGGTAGACTGAGGAGCCGAGCAGGGCGGCGAACATTTCGGCGATGGCGAGGTTGGTGGCTTCCAGAGGGCCAGACTGGCGATGGATCCAGGAGATGGCGATGGCGCCAACAAACCCGTTTGGGCCGGGAAGCGGGAGCACCAGGTTCGAGCGCATGTCGGCATCGACAAATTCCGGCATCGAGTCTTCGCTGTTCTGGTAGTCTTGCGTAAATAAATACTGCCCTGACGCCAGTGCTCGGCCAACCGTCCCCTTGCTGGCTGGGAAGCTGAATTTGACAATGGACTCTTGGTTGACGCGGTCGAGTCCGTAGAACAATTTGTATCTCAGGCGATCCGGTCCATCATACACGATGAGCGCTGCCCCGTCGGCATCCAGAAGTTTGGCGAGGTTAACCGCTGTCGAATTGAAAAACTCGGCAAACGAGAAGATCTTCAGGAGATCGGTTGTCGTTGTGACGGCCGCTCTCCAAAGACCACCCGCATCAGGTTCAAGCACGCTGGTATCTAGTGTCGTCAATATCTCGAAGCCTAACTGATGAGGAAGCTTTGGCGGAGCAGACCTGCGCCGCTCCAAACATAGAAATAGGCACGATTGAAACCGATTAAATGACGTCTGATTGGCGGGCCGGAACACTCATTCATGGGATGTTCTGGTAGCGCAAATAGACGTCAATTTACATATTATCGGGGTAGTGTCTCTGTTCAAATTTCTGTCAGTTCAAGCTTCATATAGGCCGCCGGGTGATTAGCCTTCGCAGCCCGCACGTTGATTTGGGCCACCACATCCTCCATCCTCCGAAGCCTGTCAGAGATTTTACGGCCACGTCCGGGAGCAGCGCGGCGTCTTTTCTATCCTGACGAAATTATACCACGTCGTGTAGAGCGCAACCATGTGGACATGGTTCGCGGCCTCCTTGCTGAACCCGTTGGTCAGGCGGGTGAAGCGACGCACAGACATGCGGACTCCAGGCGCCATATGTAACGGACGACCCACTGCTCAAATAGCTGGAGCCGACAGCACCTACGTCCAAGTTTGGCAACCACGAGAGTTCGCCCGAAGTACTGGAATGGGCGCTACATTACGTCGTCAGCGAATTCAACGCCGATTTGGTGCCCAGAGATCCAACGCCGGTACACCCGGCGCTCAGTGCCATCATTCAACCTCAGAAAAAAAACCTCTGGAACATCAGCCGTTAAAACTGTTTCGACGCGAGCCCCCCGATCCGTAAGATCCAGGACCAAGCAATCAACTACAGCCCCCCAAGAGCCACCATAAACCAGCTTACCGGATTTAAGCGTCGCGGCTCGATTTGCGTTGCGGCGGTCAGTAGGGCGTGAGTCAAACTTGGAAGTTATGGCGGTCATAGCAAAGTTAATATGATTAACTGGCCGCGCTACGCAACTCACAATCCGTTCAACAATCGGCGTCTTTGTAATACCTGGTATAATATCAACGAGCGCGCCCGATAATTTTGAGGCACAGAGAAAAGCGGTGTAATGTCAAATCCTGCCAATCAAATCGGTTGCGCCCTTCACCCTTGACCGCAAAAGCAATCACTGCGTCCCTCACGCCCGCTTTCGAGAAGCGAGCCGCGTCGACTAAAGGACCACCTTGGGTCGCAAACCGAAACTTTAACGGACACCACAGCTCAGAGCTGCCCCGCCAAAATCGCCACCGCAACCGCCAGCCCCACCTCGCGGTTGAGCTTGAAGAGAGCGAGGCAGCGCGCCGGGTCGTCGATATCCAGCCGCGCAACCTGCCAGCCGAGCAGCGCGGCGGGGATGAGCATCAGCGCATAGCCCCAGACATGCAGTCCGAAGCCCGCCATGGCCAGCAGCACCAGCAGCACCGTGCCGGTGTAGCACACCGCCAGCATCTCACGCGTGCGCTCCCCGAACAGCCGCGCCGTGGATTTCACCCCGATCATCGTGTCATCCTCGCGGTCCTGGTGCGCGTAGATCGTGTCGTAGCCCAGAATCCACAGAACCGCCGCGCCATAGAGGCAAAGCGACGGCCATGAGCAGAAATGCCCCGTGGCGGCGGCGTAGCCCATCGGCGCACCCCAGCCGAAGGTGAAGCCCAGCACCACCTGCGGCCACCATGTCACGCGCTTGGCC
>DATJWJ010000042.1:0-30423 GCA_035501355.1 Bryobacteraceae bacterium
TCCCACCGCCGAACAGGCCAACATTTCCCGGGCGCTGTATTCGCCGCGGCTGCGCGACATCTTCAAGTTGCTGGTGGGGCAATACGACATGGTGCTGGTGGACGCTCCTCCGATCCTGCACGTGGCCGATACCCGAATCATCGCGCCTCTTATGGATGCCTTGATTCTGGTCCTGCGCAGTGGCGTGACGGATCGTGCCAGCGCCGTGGAAGCCTACCAGCGGATCCAAGAGGACGGCTTAACCTTGTTGGGAACCGTTCTCACGGACCACGACCTTGGATCAGAGCGCAGACGGCAATATTATTACGATTATGGCGACCCAAGCAGAGCCTAAAGCGACGACGGCCCCGAGCCCGAGGCCGGAAGAATCGGCAGCCCGCTCCGGCCAGACCACACTTCGAGCGATCCTGGCGGCTGTTTTTCTGGTTATCGGCTTTTGGCCGATTCTGGTTGGCATGTACGGCAGCTGGTTCGATCCGGGTGCCTACATGGAACATGGCATTCTGGTCATTCCCGCGGCGGCCTATATGGTGTGGACCAAGTGGGACCAACTAAAAACGGTTCCGCTTCGACCTTCGGCGTGGGGCTTTGCCCTGGTGATTTGCGGCGCTCTACAAGCCGGGCTCGGAGAGTTGGCGCATTGGGTCTGGGTCAGCCGGGTTTCCTTTTTGGTCTCGCTGGTGGGATGCATGGTGCTGCTCTACGGGTGGAAGATGATCCAGGAAACTGTTTATCCTCTTTGCACCTTGCTGCTGATGATTGCGCCGCCGACCTTCCTGCTGGCGCGCCTGACGCTCTCGCTGCAGCTGCTGGCCAGCCGCTTGGGCGAGTTCTGTCTGGAAATGTTCGGATATTCCGTATTCCGGGAAGGGAATGTGCTCGAGATGGTCGGCATCAAGCTGTCCGTCGAGGAGGCTTGTAGCGGCATCCGTTCGCTGATGGCGATCCTGTTCATGGCGGTGTTGTACAACTATTTCTTCGTGAAAGGGAAGAGCATGAAATCGTTGATCCTGCTGTTCTCGGTGCCGATTGCGATTTTGGGGAACGCGGCGCGCATTGTAGCGACGGGAATAGCAGGTCAATACGATCCCTCCTTGGCAGGGGGGGCGGCGCACGAGACCATGGGCTATGTGAGCGTGGCCGTGGCAGCGCTCGGTTGCATGGGCATGCACATTATAATGCTCTCGCTCCAACGGTTCTGGAGGTCTCGGCATGCCTAAACGCGGCGGAATTTTCAGTGTATTGACGAAGGGCTGGCTACTGGCAGCCGGCGTTGTCCTATTGGGCCAAGCGGCGATACTTCGCCAGCTCTCGGTGCGTGAAGTCAATGTCCGGGTGCCCGCGCTGGATAAGCTGCCGCGGCAATTCGGGCCCTGGAAAGTTTCGAGCGAGCAAACTTTAGATCAGGGTGTGCTCGATTTCCTGAGACCGGACGGGTATATTCTGCGCGATTATACGAATGCATCGAGCGGGGTTTCGATGAATCTTTTCGTGGCATTTTTCAAATCCTTGCAGAACACGGCTGGACCTCATTCGCCGCATGATTGCTTGCCCGGCGCGGGCTGGCTGATCACCTCTTCGGCGGTTCCGACATTCCAGGCGCCGGGATTCGGCCAGGGCGGCGTGGAGGTGAATCAATACACCATGGAAAAGGCCGGGGAACGCATTCTAGTGGTGTACTGGTATGAAAACGATCGGCATGTTTGGGCCCAGGAGTTCAGGGCCAAACTCACCATGTTGCCGGACCTGATTCGCTATCGCAGGTCGGACGTGAGTTTGGTGCGGCTGGTAACGTCGTATAACGAGGGTAGCAAGGACCAAGCGCTAAAGACAGCGCGCCAATTCACCAGCGAACTCTTTCCTTCCTTAGTCACGACGTTCCGGGCGGCTGATTAAGCCTGAGTGGGGCATCGTGCGAATCGTTTTTCTAAATCCGTGCGGCCAGTTAGGGGGCGCCGAGACCAGCCTGCTGGAGGTGCTGGCCAGTCTGAGGGCCATGGCGCCGGAGTGGGAACTGCACTTGGTTCTGGGAGAAGACGGCCCCTTTGCGGCGGAGGCGCGGCAACGCGGGGCGCAGGTGATGGTCGAACCCTTCCCGGCATCGCTGGCCGGTTTGGGCGATTCCGGCCAGCCTCCGCTACAGGTTGCGGCAAGCTTGATGCGGGCAGCGTTTGCTACGGCGGGATACCGGCGCCGCCTGGCTCGAATTCTGCAAGGGCTGTGTCCCGACGTCGTACACACCAATGGATTCAAGATGCATTTGCTCGGTGCCTGGAGCCGGCCGCGCTCGGCGCTGCTGGTCTGGCACGTTCATGATTATGTCAGCCAACGTAGATTGATGAGCCGATTTCTCCGGTTCTGTCAGGGCGCGTGCTCGGTGGCGATCGCAAATTCCAGGAGCGTGGAGCGCGATATTCGAAAGTCACTGCCGGGTTTGAGAGTTGTGCCGATATACAATAGCGTCGACCTGAAACGCTTCTCGCCCGCTGGACCGGTGTTAGATTTGGATAAGCTGGCGCAATTGGAGCCAGCTCCGGACGGCGCAGTGAGGGTCGGGCTGGTAGGGACGTTCGCGCGCTGGAAGGGCCACCAAGTATTTCTTGAAGCGTTGGCTCAATTGCCATCCGCCCTGAATGTCCGCGGCTACATCATTGGCGCGCCCATCTACCAGACCGGCAACAGCCAGTGGTCGCTCGCGGAACTGGAGCGAAAAGCCGCCCATCTGGGATTGGGCTCCCGGTTGGGCTTCACCGGCTACGTGCGCGACGTGGCCGCGGCGATGCGCTCGTTGGACGTCGTGGTGCACGCCAGCACGGAGCCGGAGCCATTCGGGATGGTGATTATCGAGGCGATGGCGTGCGCAAGAGCGGTTATCGCAAGTCAGGCTGGCGGCGCCGCGGAACTGTTCTTGGAGGGCCAGACCGCTCTGGGCCATCCGGCCGGCGACGCTGCCGTTCTAGCCCAGCGGATCGAGCAACTGGCCAGCGATGCGGCTCTGCGGTCGCGCATAGGGATCGCCGGCAGGGCAAGCGTGGAAGTCCGACACCACGGCCAGCGCCTGGCGCGTGAGCTGCGCGCGGTTTATGGGCAAGGCGGCGATGGGCCAACCAGCGCGGCCGACAAAGCTGAGATGGAATCCTGTACGGTGGGCGATTGAGAATGGCGGCGCGGCAGGCCGACAGTCTGGGTGCGGGTCGGCAGGATCCCGGTGCCGAGCCTGGAGGCAACTTGCTTCGGGTGCTGCACCTGAACGCCGGCAACCTCTACGGCGGCGTCGAAACCGTGCTGGTCACTCTGGCGACCGCTCGCCAGCTGTGCCCCAGCATGGAACCTCATTTCGCGGTGTGTTACGAAGGCCGCTTGAGCCGGGAACTGAAGGCGGCCGGCGTGCCACTCTATTTTTTGGGACACGCTCGGATGAGCCGTCCCTGGACAGTGTGGGCTGCGCGCGCCCGCCTGAGACAACTATTGGAGAAGGAACGTTTTGATTTGGTTGTGTGCCACATGTCTTGGTCGCTGGCCGTGTTCGGACCAACCGCGCGGCAGACCGGGCACCGGGTAGCGCTTTGGTCACACGGGTTTCAAGTGCGGCGCAACTGGTTGGATCGAATGGCGGCCGGTGTGCGCCCCGACATCGCCCTTGCCAATAGCGCATTCACAGCGTCTGCCCTGGGGTCGAAGTTTCCGGACTGGCCACAGCAGGTGGTCTACTATCCGGTCGCAAGCACCGCTTCGGCGGAGGCCGAGGTTTGGCGAGCGGAACTGCGCAATCAGTTTGAGGTGGAAGACGACACCACACTGATCCTGCAAGTGAGCCGGCTGGAAGCCTGGAAAGGGCACAGTTTGCTGCTGGAAGCCCTCGCGCGGCTGAAGGATCTGGGCAAGTGGGTCTGCTGGATCGCGGGCGGTCCTCAGAAAGCAGGCGAAGAGGAGTATCTGCAAAGGTTGCAGGCCATGGTGAAAGAGCTGGATTTAGAGCGCCGTATACGGTTCCTTGGGCAGCGCTCGGATGTCCCCAAGCTGATGGCGGCGGCCGATGTCTTCTGCCAGCCCAATCAGGAGCCGGAGCCGTTCGGTATCGTGTTCCTGGAAGCGCTTTGGGCCGGCCGCCCGGTGGTCGCCACAGCGATGGGCGGAGCGTTGGAAATCGTGGACGAATCCTGCGGGTTGCTGAGCAAACCGGGAGATGCCACCAGCCTGGCGCTGTGTTTGCGGCACTTGATTGAGTCGCCAGAACGGCGCGCTCATTTGGGCGGCTGCGGGGCGGAGCGCGCCAGGCGACTGTGTGATCCGGCAACGCAATTAAGGAAACTCGAAACGTTATGGCGGATAGAGGGGCGCCCATGACTCTGACCGTCTCTCCGGCCGCGGAAGCGCGCGCGGTGCAGGCATTGATCGATTCGCCCTCCGCGCGCGCTCGATTAGGCGCAGCGGGTCTGCTCAACCAGGTGCCGCAAACCGGGAGGCCTACTTGACCGCCGCCGTTTCCCATGAGGTTGAGGCTCGCGCGCGACGAAGCGGAGGTACCAGCGATCAGGCCGTCCTGAACATGGTGCTCCGAGCATTAACAGTACGCGGGATTGAGGGTGGAAGCGTGGTAGATGTGGGTTGCGGGCAAGGCGACCTCTTCCACGTGGTGGGGGCTCGATTCGCTCGTTACCTCGGCGTGGATGCAGTGCGATACGATCATTTTCCCGAGCAGGCCGAGTTTTGCCAACTCGATCTGGACAGCGGAGGAATTCCACTCGCGGCTGGAAGTGCCGACGTAGTCACGGCCGTGGAGGTAATCGAACATCTGGAAAATCCCCGGGAGTTTATGAGGAAATTGGTCGCGTTGGCGAAGCCTGGAGGCTGGGTGATCGTCAGCACGCCGAATCAGCTCAGCCTGCTCAGCTTGCTGACCTTGATCGCCAAGCATCGCTTCCAGGCGTTTCAGGATGTGCATTACCCCGCCCATCTCACTGCTCTGTTGGAAATCGATCTCCGGCGCATTGCGGCGGAGTGCGGTTTGAGTCAAGTTGCAATTGAATATAGCGAATGCGGGCGTATTCCCCTGACCGGACGGCATTACCCTCGATTCGTTTCCCACGCCTTTCCACGGCGCTTTTCAGAGAATCTTCTCATGATCGGGCACAAGGCAGAGCATGATCCGAAATAGCGGAGGAGCGTAGGAATCCATGCTGCCGTTGTTACTTTGCCTGCTAGCGCTGGGCTGCTGCTATTGGGCGGGACGGAAGTCGCTCGGCAAAGGCCTGGCCGCTCTCCTCTTTTTTGGATATTTATACGGGATTCTGCGCGCGAACCTATTCGGCGTCTTCGCATATTTCATTTTCGACGCGGGAATTATCGGATTGTATCTCGCAAGCTTATTCCGAAAGCCGGATGCGCAAGAGAAAAAGCGGTCGCATGCGGTGTTCGTCTGGACCGCGCTTCTGGTGCTATGGCCGGCCCTGCTGGTTGTGCTCCCGTTCCAGCCGCTGTTAGTTTCCCTGGTGGGGTTGCGAGGAAATATCTTCTTCTTGCCGCTGGCGCTGTTGGGCAGCCGCCTAAAAAAGAAGGATCTCATCGAACTCTCGGTAGGACTCGCGCTATTGAATATCCTGGCTCTGATTTTTGCAACAGCGGAATATTTTCAGGGTGTGCCACGGTATTTTCCGCCCAACGCGGCGACCAGAATTATCTACGCCAGCGCGGATGTGGCAGGCGGTTTCTTTCGCATTCCCGCGACCTTCAGCAGCGCGCATGCATTCGCAGGCACTATGGTGAATAGCTTGCCTTTTCTGATCGGTCTATGGATCAACGGACCGAAAAAATGGCAGCGGCTACTGGGAGTATTAACGATTCCAGCCGCAATGATAGGGATTCTAATGTCGGCCACCCGGCTCAACTTTATACTGGGCTGCGCCATGATCGCATTCTTCGTTTTCACCGCGAAGGTCAAGGGTAAGCAAAGAGTGCTGTTCTTGTTCGTGGTCGGCGCTCTGGCGGCGACCGCCCTGACGAATGTGCGTTTCCAGCGCTTCAAGAGCCTGAGCGACACCGAGGGCGTCACCGAACGAATTGCCGGCAGCGTGAACCGGGGTTTCTTCGAGATACTGTCGGATTACCCGATGGGCAACGGCTTGGGCGGAGGGGGAACCAGCATCCCCTATTTTTTGGAAGGCGAAGTTAGGAACCCGATCGGAATGGAAAACGAGTACGCGCGCATTCTGTGCGAGCAGGGGGTGATTGGGCTGCTGTTGTGGCTGGGCTTTGTGGGTTGGTTCCTGATACAGGCGCCCAAGGCGTTCAGCAAAGGCGGCTGGGCCACGCCGCGCAGACTGACGTGGGGTCTCTCGGCAATCGGTTTCGGGACAGCTTGGATTGGCACGGGATTGCTGACTTCGATTCCAGGGACGGTGATGCTGTTGGTCGGGATGGGCTGGACAGCCGTGCCGGACGAGCAGCCCGCGCTGCGGCCGGCTCAAGGGCGCTGGCGCGCGCCCGAGCCCCGGCAGTTCGCAGCCTATCGGGAATCCGCCCTGGGCTGGTCGAACCAGGGGTGAAAGTGTGTTTTCCAGATTTCGTCCGACTAGCACCCATCCGTCTGCGCTATACGGCGCGAGCCATTCGAGAAGATCATCGACATAGGCGCCGCGGAGATTACTACGCGGTGGGTCTAATCCCAAGCTGGCTGGTAGAAGTTGTCGCGACCTGGCGGCCCTGAGTGGCCTGCCAATTTCGAAATCCGCGCTTGGTGCGACCCTGCAGTCCTCGCGGGAGTCCTGGCCGGCGATGGGCGCAAACTGATCATCTGCGATGTGGAAGGCTTCTTTTTGAAATGATGCTTGAGACCTGCACATCCGGTGAGTCATGAAGTTCGACCAGGATCGAGCACCTATACTAGATCTTTCCTCCTGCCTTTTTGGCGCTGGAATGCGCAACCGGGTGAAACCATGCTTTGGCGCGCTTGCAGCCGCCAGCTATTACTGTCATCCACCTGGGCGGCAGGCCGGATCGATACGCCGCCATCCAGCGCGGTCAATCACCCGGTAAAGTGATGCGACAGAGAAGAACAACATATCGGGAGAGCCGGGAGCGGCGCGCGATTGCCGGCGCTGCCGCCCGTTCTGGCCGAGCTGCAGTTGCAGGAGAGCCGCGATGAGCCGTTCCCGGCGTTTTTTCGGCGGCCTCGCGTTAGGCTACGTCTACCAGGGCCTGCTCATGGTGACGGGACTTTGGCTGACACCCTTCCTGCTCTCGCATATCGGACAACATGACTATGGGTTATGGATTGTCGGCAGTCAATTGCTCACGTATTTGGTATTGACGGACTTCGGCGTGGTTGCGCTTCTACCAATAGAGGTGGCCTCCGCCACGGGGCGCGAGGGCGGCGCCGTCCGCGAGCGGGACTTGCCGGTGGTAGTTGGACAGACCGTGCGGCTGGTTCTGTACCAGATGCCGATCGTGGTTCTGGTCGCCGCCGGATTGTGGATTGCAATACCCGCGCAGTGGGGAACGCTGCGCGGTCCGCTGGCTCTGATGTTGCTGGGGTTTGTAGCGTCCTTCCCGCTGCGCGTTCTGCCTACGCTAATTGAAGGATTACAAGACCTGGCATTCGTGAATGCGATGCGAATCGTCACTTGGGCGTTGAACACCGCTACCATCGTGCTGCTTATTTTCGCCGGATGGAATCTGTATGCACTGGCGAGCGGTTGGGTGGCATCCCAGTTGGTGACTACTCCTATTTATTGGTATAGGCTCCGGACGCGCTTTCCCGAAGCGGTGCCGCGGCGGCTGCCACCATTGCTCTGGGAACACACCAAGGCTCAGCTCGGTAAAGGATTCTGGGTTACGGTTTCATCGGTCGCCAGCTTGCTCATAGGTACCACCGACGTGTTGGCGATCGGCCGATTCCTGGGACCCGCGGCAGTGGTTCCATACAACTGCACAGGTAAGTTGGCCGGTGTAGTAATGAATCAGGTTAACATCCTGATGCATACGGCCGGTCCCGGTCTATGCGAGCTGAAAGCAGGTGGAGACCGGCCAAGAATCTTTGGAGTGCTGGTGGCGCTGACGCAGGGGATGCTGCACTTGAGCGGCCTGATATTTTGTATCGTGCTGTTGCTGAACCGCTGGTTTGTGGATTGGTGGGTGACCGCGCACCAGTATGGCGGGTTCTTTCTGACACTCGCAATTCTGATCAATCTGGTGGTACGTCACTGGACTGCCGTCGGGGCTAATACGGTTTTCTTCTTCGGGCATCAGCGCAGAATCTCATTGACGAACGTAACCGACGGTATTGTCAGCGCTCTCGCTACGCTGCTGTTCGTAAAGCTGTGGGGACCAGTGGGAGCAGCCTTTGCTTCCGTGACCGGGGCGTGTCTGATCAGCCTTCCGCTAAACCTGACGGCCATCGCCCGCGATCTGGGCATCGGCGTCTGGCGCGTGATCTGGGCCATGTTGGGCAACTGGATCTGGCGCTTCGCGCTGGTGGCCGGAGCCACCGGCTGGGTGGCTACCAGATGGTCGCCCAAGAGCCTGCAAGAGGCAATTGTGGCGCTGATCAGTGTTACGGTTGCGTATGGTCTAACAGTGTTGCCCAATATTTTCCGCGCTCCTCTATCCAACTATACGCGGCCCTTGCTGGATTCATTGCATCTACGCTGGCTGGCATTCCAGGAGCGGGTTTCCTCTTGAGACATTCACCGTCTGAGCGCCGACAAACAACCCTCGCATGAATCAACAGCCCAAACACGTACTCTATTCTCTTCTGCCGAAAAGCGCGTATCAGGCCATGCGTAATGGTTGGCACCAGCTGTTGCGGCTAAGGCATGAGGGCTTTTATACGGCCTATTATCGGCGGCGGCTTTGGCCGAAGATATTGACAACTCCGCCGGTCTACACCGACCCGCTCGGAGAAGCTTCCGAGGTCAGTGTTCATCTGATGTGCCATCAGCCGGACTACCTGGCTGCGATTTGGGCGCTGAAGAGTTTTTACTATCAAGCACGGGTTTCTTTTCCTCTAGTGATGCATGTGCAAGGACCATGCACGTCGAAATTAGAAGCAGACCTTCGCGCACACTTTCCGGCCGCCCGGCTCATATTCCAGCAAGAGGCGAACAGCGTAGTGGAAGCCTTTCTGCTGAAGCATCAGCTTAAAAATCTGCACCGCGTGAGAAGCCGGGTTCCCATGATGCAAAAGCTCACCGACAACATGATCATGGGCGGGTCGCGGCATGTTTTGAACATCGATTCGGACATTCTGTTCTTCAATGAGCCAACCGAATTGACGGCGAGCAGAGCGACTCAGGCGTTGTTTCAACGCGACTACCAGGATAGTTACGTGATCACGACCGAGCGTGCTCGCGCCGATTTCGGTGTAGAACTGCAGCCTCAGTTGTGCGCCGGGCTGGCCCTGATTTCACCGGCCTTGTTCGATTGGCAACGCTGCGAATCGTACTTCGCCCATCCGGCGTTCTCCGCACTCAACGGACAGGCTGAGCAGACCATCTACGCTCTGGAAGCGAGCCGCAGTCGGCAAGTGGCGTATCTGCCAGCGTCCTACGAAATATCTCCGGGCGGCAAGGTGGATTGCAGTGCGCTGAAAGCCCGTCATTACGCGGGTCCGAGCCGGGCGCTATTTACGCACGAAGGCATTCCTTATCTGATCCGCTCGGGCTTCTTGGAGAATTTGCAGCGGACCTTTACGCGCAGGGAGCCGGCTCTGGCCGGAGCTATTCGGGGAGATTCTTTTTAGCGCACATCAGGCCGTGCAGGACTTTAGATGCGCGTCTCGTTCTGAATGGACACAAGTCCGGCGCAAGGTGGAAGCCGGTCAACAAGGATGATGGATCACGCACTTCAAAGGTTGGTCGATTCGGTCTTGCCCAAGCCCGCTTATGCAGGCGTACGCAAGGGCTGGCACCATTTTCTGCGGCTCCAGCACGAAGGATTCTTTACCGCCAGCCAGCGGCGGCGGCTGTGGCCTAAGATTTTGGCCACACCGCCCATGCAGACGGATCCGGTCACCGATGGTTGTGAGTTATGCATCCACCTGATGTGTTATCTCGGCGATTACTTGGCTGCCATATGGGCTCTAAAGAGTTTCTATCATCAATCCGGCAAGACGTATCCGTTGGCCATCCACATTCAAGGGACCAGCACCGGCCGGATGGAGAACCAACTGCGGCAGCATTTCCCAAATGCACGCTTGATTTTCCAGGACGAAGCGGATCGGGTGGTCGAAGGCTATCTGCGCCGGCGAAAACTCCATCGCCTGCTCGCAATGCGCAGAGCAATCCCCACCATGCAGAAGCTCACGGATTTCCTGACGATGACCACCGCGCGCCGCATCGTCATACTGGATTCGGATGTTCTTTTCTTTAACAACCCCGCCGAGCTTGCGGAGCTCACCGGGGGCCAGGGCCAGGAGTTCCGCGTACAGCGCGACTTTATGGACGCCTATACGATAGCGTTGGAGCGAGGGAAATCGGATTTCGGCATCAATTTACAGCCGGCCGTCAATGTGGGAATCGTTCGGTTGACGCCGGATGCGATCGACCTTGAAAAGTGCGATGAGTATCTGGCTCATCCCGAGTTCGCTCAACTGGAAGGACACACCGAACAAACTCTGTGGGCCTTGGAGGCCAGCCGCAGGGATCTGGTATCGTATTTGCCTGACTCGTATTACATCTCTTTAGGCGGGCCAGCCGATTGTGCGCGATTGAAGGCCCGGCACTACGCGGGCTTGTCGCGGGGAATGTTTACGCACGAAGGCATTCCTTATCTGATCCGCTCGGGCTTCTTGGAGAATTTGCAGCGCACCTCTACCAGCAGGAAGCCGGCCGGAGCCATTCAGTGACAAAAGCGCACAGCCAGCCGTGCTCCTGGAAGCCATCACATTTGGCCGGGGGGGCCAATTGGGGGTGAGTCCGACGCGCACGGATGTGAAGCTCGGCGTGCAATCCGCACCAGACCAAGATCTCTCGAGCAGGACGGTTGCGGTTGTTCACAGCGCGCCCGCCGGGCTGGGCGGCTTGGGTTCTTTTGCCGCTGCGGCGATCGCGGGCCTTTCGTTGGAAAGCGCCAGCGTGTTTGGGCTGGGCGGGGGAGTTGCTCCCGAGTGGCCCCTACCCGGCCGAGCTCCGGAGGTGCGCTGGATGAAGCCCACCACGGAAGCCATTCCCGGCTGGATGGTGCGCTATTCGTGGTTGCGGTGGCGGGCCGGCCGGGCAACCATGATTCGCGATCGGCATTTGGGCGCTTGGGCCGCGGCTCAATTGGAAAGAATCCAGCCCCAAGGCTGTTACGCCTTTACGCAAGTCGCGCTGGATGTGTTGCGCTGGTGCCGGCGCGCGGGTGTGCCCTCGGTGCTGGATAACCCGAATGGTCATATCCGGAATTTCCAGCAGGTTTATCAACGCGAGTCGGTTCGCTGGTGCGGTAAACGGTTTGCTGGGCATCCGATCGATGCCATGGTCGAGCGGGTCGAGGAAGAATATCGCTTGGCGGACCGCATCCGGGTCCATTCGCAATGGGCCAAGGAGTCCATGCTGCAATTCGGAGTGCCCGAGGACAAGGTTCACGTTCTCCGGGAAGCGCTGAACTTGGAGCGATTCCATCCGCCTCCCGGCCGGCCGGGTAACCGCGGACCCCTGCGCGTCTGTTATGTGGGGAGTCTGGATCTTCGCAAAGGATTCGTTTACCTGCTGCGGGCGATGCGGGCCTTGGGGCCCAATCGCATTCAGCTTCGAATCGTGGGGGCCACTGGAGATCGAGACTGCGCCCGACTGTTTGAGCGCGAGCGGCAAGGGCTGCAGATCGAGGCGGCGCCGGGCGATCCGCTGGCTACCTACCATGCATCCGAGCTGTTCGTTTTGCCAACTCTGGAGGACGGCCTGGGACTGGTGGCGCTCGAAGCGCAAGCTTGCAACTTGCCGGTCATCGTGACCGAGCAGGCCGGCGCGAAAGAAGCGGTCGTTCCGGGAGACACCGGATGGATTGTCGGGGCGGCCGACGCCGCCGCGCTGGCCGCGGCCCTGGAGCAGGCCATAGCGCGGCGTACCGAGCTTTGGGAGATGGGGCGCCGGGCGCGACTGGGGGTGGAGCGCTATGCCGAAGCTGGCCGGCTGCGAGCGCTCTCGGAATGGTTTTGGAATCGGGCTTAGCAGTGGTCTCGCGCAATTAACGTGAACCGGCAAATTTGGCACATCATCAGTCCGGAATACCCGCCCCAGATGGGCGGCGTGGGCGACTACGTATATTTGCTGGCGAATGAGCTGGCCGAAACCGGTGATGAAGTCCAGGTATGGTGCGCGGGACCCGATGTCCCGGCTGGCGGTCATCCCGGCGTGAAGGTCCGTCCACTGCTCGGCCGCCTGAATCCGGGCGACCTTTTGCGCGTCGGCCGCGAGCTGAACGGGTTCTCCAAGCCGCGCTTTATTCTGCTCCAGTGGGTACCTCACGCCTACGGCTGGCGCTCCATGAATGTGGCCTTCTGTGTTTGGATATGGATTCGCGCACGCTGGGCCGGTGATGACCTGGGAATCATGGTGCACGAGCCTTTTCTAAGCTTTTGGGAAGGCAGTTGGCGTCAGAACGCCGCCGCCCTGGTCCATCGCCTGATGACGGTGCTGCTGCTCAATGCCGCACAAAGGGCGTGGGTTTCCACACCACGCTGGGAGAAGGCCTGGAAACCTTATGCGCTGGGGCGCCGCGTGCCCTTTTCCTGGCTTCCCCTGCCGAGTAACGTTCCGGTAAGCGGCGAGACGGCCGCGGTAGAGGAACTTCGAGCCCGCTATGCACCGGCCGGTGAGCGCATCGTGGGGCATTTCGGAACCTTCGGTTACCCCATTACGCCCATGCTGGAGTGGATTGTGCCGCGCCTGCTGGGTACCGGAAATAACAGCGTTATGCTTTTCATCGGACCGAAAGGGCTGGAGTGCAAAGAAAAGATTGTTCGGGCTGCTCCCGAGCTGGCCACGCGTATTCATGCCACGGGTGCAATATCGGCGCGGGATGCCCGTTTGTCGGCTCTCCTGGCGGCCTGCGACCTAATGATTCAACCTTATCCGGACGGAGTGAGCAGCCGCCGCACCAGCCTGCTGGCGCCGCTGGCGCATGGCGTGCCGATCGTGACAACTTACGGTCCTTCCACCGAACCGCTATGGCGTGAAACGGAGGCTGTGGCGATGGTGGCGCCCGAGGATCTGGAAGGGTTTGTTGGCCAGGCGCGGCGGCTTCTGGCCGACCAAGCCGCGCGGCAACGAGCGGCGCAAGCCGCGAGAATGGTCCACCAACGGTATTTTGTCATCCAACGAATCGCGGAAGTTCTGCGCTCGGCCTACCCCCACTCGCAGCAAGCAAGCCCCGCCGAGGAGCCGGTATAAATGCGTATCCTCCTGGCCAGTGCACACCGCAACCTGGTTGGCGGCGTCGAAAAATATCTCCAGGCCCTAATGCCGGGCCTGCGGGACCGGGGCCACGAATTGGCGCTCTTGTACGAATACCCGCTCACGCCGGGGCGAGAAACAATCGATCCGGCGCCGGCGCTGAGCCGCTACTGGTGTCTGGATGAGTGCCATGCCACGGCTGCATTGGAGTCAATCGCGCAGTGGAATCCGGACGTGGTCTACTATCATGGATTCGATCACGCCGACTCGATGGGGGTCGAGGATGCTTTGCTGAGCGCCTACCCGGTCGCGTTGTACGTGCATAACTACGATCGCACCTGCGGGACGGGCCAGAAATGCTTCATGTTTCCCGAGCCGGAAGTGTGCTCGCGGCAGATCGGGCCCATGTGTCTGTTGCTGCATTACCCGCGCAGATGCGGGGGCCTGCACCCGGGAGTCATGTGGCGGCGCTATCGCAGACATGCGGCGCTGAATGCACGGCTGACCGGCTACCAGGCGGTGTTGGTGGCAGGCTCCCATATGCAGCGCGAGATGGCGGCCACCCGGGTGCGTCCGGACCGCCTGCATCTGCTGCCCCTGCCCGCCACCGATGCGCCGCTGGACTTGGTGCCGCCGGTAGCGAAACAGCTCAGCGGGGAAATCCTCTTCGTCGGCCGCCTGACCAACTTGAAAGGCGCGCATTATCTGCTCCGAGCGATTCCGCTGGCCGCGCGGAAGCTTGAAAGGAGCTTGACGCTGACGGTGGCCGGCGATGGACCCGCGCGCCAGAAGTTAGAAAACCTGGCTGGGGAACTCGGTGTGACGGTCAAGTTCCGCGGGTGGGTGCAAACCAGCGATAAGCTCGATTTAATGCGCCAGGCAGACCTGCTGGCAGTGCCCAGCCTATGGCCGGAGCCATTTGGTCTGGTGGGTTTCGAAGCGGGCGGATTGGGACTGCCGGCGGTAGGCTACTCGACCGGAGGGATACCCGATTGGCTGGTACCCGGCGAAACGGGAGAACTTGCGCCTAGCAATCCTCCCACCCCAGCGGGATTGTCGGAAGCGATTGTGCGAGCGCTGGCTTCACCAGAGCACTACGCCCGTCTGAGACTGGGCGCCTGGACGCTCGCCCGGCGTTTCACGCTGGCGGAGCACGTGGATAGACTGGACTCGCTGTTGGTCTCCATTTCGAGGACCGGCCGCACCGGCGCATCCCGGTTCGCGCCACTGGCGGCCAAGGACGCAATTCCTCAATGAGCCTGGGCATTCCGGAAACCACGGTCCCGCGCACCTTCACTAAGATGCCGGCGCAACCAACCCAGCCGCCGCGGGTCGCCGTGATCTGCGATTTCCTGGAAGAGAAATGGCCGAGCATGGATCTGAATGGAGACCTGCTGCATCAGTTTCTGGCCAGCAATCACGCCGGCGAAGTCGAAGCGGTGCAGGTTCGGCCGGACTTCCAGCGGCGGATGATGAAAGTGCCCGTCTTACCCCAGCAGATGGCCTGGAACGCCGATCGTTTGACCAACCGTTTCATCGATTATCCGCGCTGGCTGCGCGCCCACGCGGGCGAATTCGATCTTTTTCATCTGGTCGACCACAGTTATTCGCAGCTGGTCCATGGCCTGCCGCCGGAACGGACCGTCGTGACCTGCCACGATCTCGATACCTTCCGCTCCTTGCTCGAGCCTGCCCAGGAACAGCGGCCGCGCTGGTTCCAGGCCATGACGCGGAGGATACTCAGCGGATTCCGGCGGGCCGCGCACGTAATTACCAACAGCCAAGCGACGCGGCAGCAGTTGCTGCACTACAATCTTTGCCGGGCCGAACGAATCACGGTAATTCATAGCGGGGTTCATCCGGCCTTTACGTCATTTCCAGACGCTGCCGCGGATGCCGAAGCCAGTCGAATGCTCGGTCCGGCCCGGCCCGATGAAATCCGGTTGCTGAGTGTCGGCAGCACCATTCCGCGCAAGCGCATGGACGTCCTGCTGCGAGTGTTCGCCGAGGCAAGCAGAGAATTTCCTTCGGCTCGGCTGCTGCGCGTGGGCGGACCGTTCACCGGCGAGCAAGCCCAGCTGGCGCGCGAATTGGGCGTCGAGCGGCGGATCTCCATTCTTCCGTTCCTGACGCGCGACGTGCTTGCCGCGGTGTACCGCCAATGCACCTTGTTGCTGCAGCCGTCCGAAGCCGAGGGGTTCGGAATGCCGCTGGCCGAGGCGATGGCTTGCGGCTGTCCGGTGCTGGCCAGCGATCTGGCGGCCTTGCGGGAAATCGGAGGCTCGGCCTGCCAGTATTGCCCGGTCGGCGATATCGAGGCCTGGAGGCAGGCCATCGCCCGGGAACTCGGCGGGCAGCGAAACTCTCCAGCGCGGCGCGAACAGGCGCTCGCCCAGGCGGCGCGCTATACCTGGGCGGAGAATGCCCGCCGCACCATCGCGGTCTACCGCTCGGTCCTGGATCAGATTTCCAAGGCGGCTCCTTTATGATTATTCGCGCGCGGGCGCCATTGCGCCTGGGATTCGGAGGCGGCGGGTCCGATCTGTCGCCCTACTGCGATCAGTTCGGCGGATATGTTCTCAACGCCACCATCAATCTTTTCGTGTATGCGGTCCTGGAGTTGCACCCCGACGGTCCGGTTCGCTTCGTTGCGGCGGACCGCCAGGAGTCGATTGAGATCGAACCGGACGGGCCCATACCTTTGGACGGGCCTCTGGCCCTCCATAAGGCGGTGTATGGCCGCATCATGCGCGACTTCAACGCCGGCCGAAACATTCCGTTGACGCTCACGACTTACTCCGATGTAGCGGCTGGTTCGGGCTTGGGGTCCTCCTCCACCCTGGTGGTCGCGATGGTGGAGGCGTTCAAGGAGCTGCTCACTCTGCCGCTCGGCGAATACGACGTCGCGCAATTGGCATACAAGATAGAGCGCATCGACGCAGCCATGGTGGGCGGCAGGCAGGATCAGTACGCGACCACCTTTGGCGGCTTCAACTTCATGGAATTTAACGGCGATGAACGCATCATCGTCAATCCTCTCCGGATCAACCGCAACACCGTGCACGAATTGGAAGCCTCGCTGGTAGTCTGCAATACCGGCATGCCGCGCGATTCCGACTCCATCATTCGCGCCCAAGCCTCGAACGTAACGCAAGGCGGGCGATCCTTAGAAGCCACGCACAAACTGAAGCAGGAAGCGGTATGCATGAAGGAAGCGCTGCTCAAAGGCAATATCCGGCAGTTTGCGGCGGTTCTGGAACAGGGTTGGATCAGCAAGAAGAATACCGCCAGCGGGGTCTCCAATGAACGGCTGGACCGGCTCTACGATGCCGCCATCCAAGGCGGAGCGTACTCGGGAAAGGTCTCGGGCGCGGGCGGCGGCGGATTTATGATGTTCCTGGTTGATCCTCCGCGCCGCCCGGACGTTTTTCGCGCGCTGCGAAGCCAGGACGCCGCGCCGATGACGGTGCAGTTTGTCGATCAGGGCGCCATCGCATGGAGATTGAGATGAGAGAATACATTCGGCAGGAAATGTCGAAAACGCAGGCCACCTTGGAACGGCTCGCCGGCGATGAAAGCATCGCGGCGCAGGTGGAAGAAATCGTGCGGAGAGCCTGCCAGGCGCTGCGTGCGGGCAACAAGATCCTTTTTGCCGGAAACGGCGGAAGCGCTGCCGACGCACAGCACTTGGCCGGCGAGCTGGTGAGCCGGCTCAACTTCGATCGCCCGGGACTGGCGGCGTTCGCTCTGACTACCGACAGCTCGGTTTTGACGGCCATCGGCAATGACTACGGATACGACAAGGTATTCGCCAGGCAACTGAACGCGGTGGGCGTGGCCGGCGATATGTTCTTTGCAATTTCCACTTCGGGCCGATCTCCCAACGTCATGTGCGGGCTGCACGAAGCCAGGCGAAAGGGGTTGATCACCGTGGGGATGACCGGCCAGGCGGGCGGCGACATGCCGCCGCTGTGCGACTACTGTCTGCAGGTGCCCTCCTCGGAAACGCCGAAAATTCAGGAAGGTCACATCGTGCTGGGGCACATTATCTGCGGCCTGATCGAGCGGGATCTGTTCGGTGGCGACTGAAGCGATCATTCTCGCCGGGGGGCTGGGAACGCGCCTGCGCGCCGCGCTCCCGGATCTGCCGAAGGCCATGGCGCCCATCGCCGGGCGTCCGTTTCTGGCGTACTTGCTCGAGTTTCTTGGGACCAGCGGGATCAGCCAGGTGGTGCTGGCGGTGGGCTATCGACACCAGGCCATTCGCGGCTTCTTCGGTTCACATTATGCCGGGCTCGACCTGGCCTATTCCATCGAAGAAGAACCGCTCGGAACCGGCGGGGCGGTGCAGCAGGCCTTGGCCCGCATAGAAGGTGAATTTGCGTTCGTGCTAAACGGCGATACGTTCCTGCGAATTGACTATAAAAGGTTTGGAGCCGTGCTTCAGCCTGAGCCCGGCCCGCAAGTCGCGGTAGCTTTGCGGCAGGTGCCGGACGCCGGCCGCTACGGCGCCGCAATCGTGCGGGATGGCCGGATCGAAGGATTCAGGGTGCGCGGCATCGCCGGTCCCGGAATCATCAATGCGGGTTCATACCTGGTGAGCCGGGACATTTTCGGGCGCTATCCGATGCCGGCCCGGTTTTCCTGGGAAGCTGACTTTCTGGAGGCCCGCGTCAGCGAGCTCCAGCCAGTTGCCTTCCAGTGTGAGGCGCCATTCATCGACATCGGCGTTCCCGAAGATCTGGCACAAGCTCAGAACCTGATTCCTGAATGGGTGAACACAGCCGTATGACCAAACCGGGCCAGGTGGAGTCCTCGGTTGATCCGCGGCTAAGCGCGGATCTGCTGTGGCGCGATGTGCGCGTAAAGAGTTTTTCCTCGCCTACGCCGGCGCTCTTTCTCGACCGCGACGGCGTGATCATCGAGGAGAAGAACTATATCGCCGATCCGCATGAGGTCGAATTGTTGCCGGGAATCCCCGATCTGATCCGAGCCGCACGCTTAGCCGGAATGGCTGTGGTCGAGGTCACGAATCAAGCCGGAATTGGGCGCGGCTACTTTGGCTGGCCCGAATTCACGCAAGTAGAGGACCGAGTGACCGAGCTTCTGGCCGATCACGGCGTGCATTTGGATGCGGTGTTCGCGTGCGCTTTTCATCCGCAGGCCAGGCCGCCCTATGACCATCCCAGCCACCCCTGGCGCAAGCCCAACCCCGGCATGTTGATGGAAGCCGGCCGGCTCCTGAATCTGGACCTTCCTCAATCCGTGTTGGTGGGCGACAAGGCTGCGGATCAGCAAGCGGCGCGCGCGGCCGGACTACGCTGCGGCATTCACGTCTTGACGGGGTACGGCCGAACGCACGAGCACATAGCACGGGCGGTCAGTTCGCCGAATTTCCTGGTCCATGTCAGGCCGAGCGCAGCGGATGCGAGCACGCTGCTCCCGCTCGCTTCCGGCGGGGTCCTGTTCCGAGCAGACCGAAGCTAAACCATGGCCTCAAATCAAACCGCATTCTGCCTGGCAGAGGATCGGCCTGACCACGAAACCGGCCTCCGGCTGGCGATACTCAGCCTGGTCAAGCATTGCCCGGGCGCCCCGGTGTACGTTTACAAGCCGCCGGCCAAGTCCAACTTCGCCGATTGGGTGCGACGTTTTCCGCAAGTCGTCTGGCTTGATCACACCCCGCACCATTCGCATGCCTGGAACTGCAAGCCCCAGGCCCTGAAACCTTTGTTGGATAAAGGACACCGGGCCGCCGTGTGGCTGGATGCCGACCTGGTGGTGACACGCGATTGCCGCCCGATTTTTGACCGTTTGGACGAACCCGTGCTCGCAGTCACTCAGGAGCCGGCTAGTCTTGCCTACCAGGGCACGGCAGTTCGGACCCGCGCCTGGAAGCTGGAGGTAGGCCGGGCTTTTCCGTTCACACTGAATTCTTCGGTGGTCCGCGTTTCGCGCCATCACATCGCGCTGCTGGAGCGCTGGGCCGAGATGGTTAACGATCCGGAATATATCGCTTGCCAAAAGATGGCGCTGGAGGAGCGGCCCATTCATATGGCCAGCGATCAGGATGTTTTAAACGCGCTGGCGGGCTCGCGCGATTTCGCCGATATTCCTCTGCACGTGTTTCGCAGCGCGGTGGACATCATTCATGCCGGAGGCGCCCTGGGGTACTCCGCAGGCGAACGGATTCGTGGCGCTTTCCGTCCCAAACCCACTTTTTTCCACGCCACGGCGGGAAAACCCTGGTTGTGGCTGGGAGGCCAGCCGTACTGGTCGCAGCGAAATTTCTTCAGCTTTCACCGGCGCTTGCTGCAGGAAACCTCACCCTACTTGTTTGAGGTCCGCCAGTACCGCGCTGAACTGGGCGAAGACGCGCCCTGGATGGATTGGCGGACTGGTACCGGGATGGTGCTGCGTTTCGTGGGATTCGGACATTTTGCGCTGTCTGGACTTCCCATTGCCTTAGCCGCCGGGGCCATGGATACGGTGCAGAAGCTATCCAGACCCGCACGTTCCAGCGAGCCTTCGGAGGGGGCTGTTCCTGTCTTTGGCCGTCGCCAATGATCGCCGTCCAGGCTCCCCAACGGAAGCAGGATCGGTTGGCGCCGATCAGCCGCGCGAGTCTCGGCGTCGTATGAGAATTGCGTTCGTGGTGCATGATTACCATCGCGCCGGCGGCCACAGCCGCTATGTAGCCGAGCTGGCCACGCGATTCGCGAAACAGCACGAAGTGCACGTATTTGCGAACCGGATTGAACCCGAAACCGACAGCCAGATTCACTTCCACCAGGTGCCGGCGTGGCGCGCGAACGCGTTCACCACCGTGCTTAGCTTCATCCTGCCGGTCACGTTTCAGATCGGGCGCGGATTCGATATCATTCATAGCCAGGGTTTCTGCGGGTTTCGCGGCAATGTTTTCACCGCGCATATATGCAACCGGGCGTGGCATGTTGCACTGCAAAGGCTGGAGGGCGGCGCTACTTTCCGGGAGTCCGTCTTCAACGCCATGGGGACCACGCTGGAGCATGGGCTTTACCGTTTCGGGCGGAACCGCGGAGTGATCGCCATCTCGCAGCGCGTCGCCGACGATCTGATCAGGATCTATCATTGTCCCGCACCCATCCAGGTGATTCATCACGGAGTGGACCTGGACTTGTTTTCGCCCGCCAACCGGACGCGCTGGCGCTCTGAAATCCGCCGCGAGTATGGGATTGCGGAAGACGAAATGGTTTTCTTGTATGTGGGCGACCTCCGCAAAGGCGCCACGCGCTCGATCCAGGCGCTGGCGCAGCTGCAGCGCGGACGGCTCCTGTTTGTCTCGCGCTCCAGGACCACTCAATATGAAAGCCAGGTGCGCGATTCCGGACTGGCCGGCCGCGTGTTGTTCGCCGGCGCAACGAACCAAGTGGAGAGATTCTATGCAGCCGCCGACGCCTTGCTGCACCCGACGCCTTACGACGCCTTCGGAATGGTGGTCTCGGAAGCCATGGCGTCCGGTCTGCCGGTGATCGTGAGCCGTGAGGCCGGCGCCGCGGAATTAATCGAGCACGGCGCCAATGGGTTGGTGATCCAGGATCTGAGTGCTGCCTCCGAGCTCGCCGCCGCCATGGATAAACTAATGCGAGACCCTTCCTGGGCGGCCCAGTTGGGCGGTGCCGCCCGCAAAACGGTTGAGAGCATGTCGTGGGACGTGGTCGCGTCACAAACCATGCGGGTTTACGAACAAGTTGCGAGGAATTCAAAGTAGACTATGCAGGCGCCCCGAATTGTTTTCCTGGTGAACGGCTCGCCGGGCAGCGCGATGGCGATCCGCGCAACCTCGTTTGAAGAGCGTCTGGCAAGCCAGTTCCGAATCCACGTGGCTTATCGTTCGGCCAACAAGATCGGTTCAATCGGACGATTCCTGTGGACCCTGTTTCGTATTCGCCCGGCGGTCTGCTGCGTCTTCGACATGGCGTTTTCAGGCGTCATCGCCGCCGGGCTGTACCGCGGCCTCTCGCGCTGTCGCGTCATGGTCGACACCGGCGACGCGATCTATGAACTGAGCAAGAGCACCGGAAATCGTGGCGCGATTGCCCTGTGGCTGACGAAGCTGCTGGAACGTTTCTCGCTGGCTATAGCCGACCGCCTGGTGGTGCGAAGCCACCCGCATCAGGAACTGCTGGCCAAAACCGGAGTCGAGACTCGCGTGATTCCGGACGGCGTCGACATGCGGCAGTTCTACCCCCTCAAACAAGACCATCTGAGGCGCGAGCATCAGCTCGACGGGTTTACCGTGGTGGGCGTGCTGGGCAGCTTGGTATGGAGCCCGCGCTGGAACATGTGCTACGGCTCGGAATTGATCGACGTGCTCGATCAGCTCCGGGATCTGCCGGTGAAGGGTCTGGTCATCGGGGATGGCTCCGGACTGCCGCATCTGAAAAAGCTGTGTTCGGACCGGGGGCTGGAGGACCGCATCGTGTTCGCCGGAAGGCTTCCTTACAACGATCTGGCGGCGTACATCAATTTGATGGATGTGTGCATCTCTACCCAAACCAACGATCTTGCTGGGCAAGTGCGCACTACCGGGATGCTGCCGCTTTATCTGGCGTGCGGCCGGTTCGTGCTGGCGACCGAAGTTGGAGAGGCGGCGCGGGTCCTTCCAAAACAGATGTTGGTTCCCTACCAAGGCACCAAAGATCCGGAGTATCCCGCGCGGCTGGCCGGCCGGATCAGAGAGCTGCTGGCGCAGCCCGAGTCGCTGGATCAGCGCAATGCGGCGGCCGCCATCGCAAAGGCGCATTTCGATTACGACTTGCTGGCCCGGCGATTCTCGGACACCATCCGCGAGATGATCCCCAACCGGGTTGCGCAAGCGGATGAATCTTTGGCCGCTACGGGCATGGCGCCTTCCCAGCCGGTGCCTAAGGTTTCACGAGAATAATGACGAAGTAGTTCATTGGAAAAGGATTAGCGATGAAAACCATCATCACCGGCGGAGCCGGATTTATCGGATCGAACGCCGCGAGCCGTTATCTGCGTCGCGGTGACCACGTAATTGTAATCGACAACTTGTGCCGGGAAGGCGTTAGAAAGAACCTGGACTGGCTTAAGACGCAAGGAAACATCGAGTTCGTCAAGCTCGACATCCGGAATTACGACGAGCTGGCGCGCGTCTTTCGTGAGCACCGCGATGCTGGCCAGGTGCTACATTTGGCGGCCCAGGTGGCCGTCACGACTTCGGTGGTGGCTCCGCGCGAGGACTTCGAGATTAACGCGCTGGGCGCCTTCAACGTCCTCGAGGCGGCGCGGACCGCGGGCTTCACGGCGCCGATTCTCTATTCGTCCACCAACAAGGTGTATGGCGAAATGACCGAGGTTGGAACCGAAGAGCGCGGGGGCCGTTATGCCTACCGGTCATTGCCTTACGGCGTGCCGGAAAACCGCCTGCTCGATTTTCATTCCCCCTACGGCTGCTCCAAGGGATCCGCGGATCAGTATTTCATCGATTATCACCGCATCTACGGGCTGCGGACCATCGTATTCCGGCAGTCGTGCATTTATGGCTACCGCCAGTTCGGAGCCGAGGATCAGGGCTGGGTAGCGTGGTTTATGATTGCCAGCCTGTTGGGCCGTCCCATCACGATTTACGGAGACGGAAAACAGGTCCGCGATATTTTGTTCATCGAGGATCTGCTGGACGGCTACGACGCCGCATTCGCTGCCGGAGACCGCGCGGTCGGCAAGGCTTACAACATCGGCGGAGGCCCCAGCAACGTGCTTTCCCTGCTGGAGCTAGTGGCCTATATCGAGAAGCGCCAGAACCGGAAGCTGCCGCACGGTTACTCCGATTGGAGGCCTGGTGATCAGAAAGTTTTCGTGAGCGATATCCGCGTGGCCCAGAACGAGCTGGGATGGTCTCCCAGGATCGGCTGCCAGCGCGGACTAGAGCTGCTATACGACTGGATTTCCGAGAATAAGAGCCTGTTCGTGGAAACATCCTTGGTGGCGTGATGGGCCGCTTGGCGCCGCAACAACTAGAGGCTAGTCCGCCTGACGCCGATGTTTCGGTTGCCGAATCTACCTTGAAGATACTGCAGGTAGGAAAATACTACCCGCCACATATGGGCGGCATCGAGACGCACCTGCAAGCGTTGTGCGGAGAAATTCGCAAGCACGTCGATTTGCGCGTGCTGGTGTCGAGCGACAACGCCCAGCATTCTGACGAAGTGTTGGATGGCGTCCGCATCTCGCGCCTGCCCACCAGGCTTACTATTGCCTCTACACCGCTCTGCCCAGCTATGGTCGGAGCCATCCGGCGCTCGGCCTCCGACATCATCCACCTGCATTTGCCGAACCCCGGTGCCGTTCTCGCCTACCTGGCCAGCCGCCCTCCAGGACGGCTGGTGATTACGTATCACAGCGACACAGTGCGCCAGAAGGTTTTGGGAGCGCTTTTCGACCCTTACCTGCACATGGCATTACGCCGCAGCGTCGCGATCATCGCCACCTCTCCGCAGTATCGGAGAACATCTCCGGTTCTGGCTCGCTACTTGGATCGCTGCCAGGTCATTCCCTATGGAATTGCGCTGGAGCAGTTCGAACGGGCGGAAGCGAACGAAGTTCGCGCGATCCGTCAGAAGTACGGCGAGCGTCTCATCTTGAGCGTGGGGCGGCTGGTTTATTACAAAGGCTTCGAATATCTGGTCCGCGCCATGCAAAACACCCGTGGCAAGCTCATCATCATCGGCGATGGGCCGCTGCGCGGGAAACTCCAGGCGTTGGCCGCCGAGTTGGGAGTTGCGGACAAGGTCGTCTTCGCGGGCGAAATTCAAAATGAGAGAGTGACGCCGTACTATCACGCCGCGGACGTTTTCGCATTGGCTTCCATCGCCCGGAGCGAGGCCTTCGGAATCGTTCAGATCGAAGCCATGGCGGCAGGCCTGCCAGTCGTCAATACCCGGCTCGACTCAGGCGTTCCCTTTGTCTCTTTACACGATCAAACCGGGCTCACCGTCCCGCCTGCCGATCCAGAGGCTCTGGCGCAAGCGCTCAACACCATACTGGATAATGCCCAATTGCGCGAGTCATTCGGCCGTGCCTCGATTTTGCGGGCGCGCCAGGAATTCAGCTTGGGAACGATGACAGAGCGCGTGTTGCAACTCTATCGGGACATCATTCCTCGTTAAGTCGTCCCGGAGACGCCCCTTCCTTCCATCCATCGGCCCATCGTTTCCGTTTCTATTTCATTGCGCCGGGGGGCAATGCGCGGAAACCCGTGAGCGCCGGATCGCCCGGCAAGTCGACAGTCTTGATCAGCTTCAAAGTGTCGGCGTCGTAAACATGAATGTAGGGAGCGGCGCCGGAGACGAATAGCCGCTTTCCGTCGCGGCTGATATTCGCCACGTACCTGGTGCGATCCAGGTCGACAGTTTGAAGAATGCGCTTTTTTTCGAGATCGACGGCGATTAACTGATTCATGACTGCGTAGGCGCGTTTGCGGTCGGGCGACACCACCGCCGAATAGAGCGGAACGGGAGAGCCGAGCTCAACCGTCTCCACCTTCCCCGTATCCACATCCAGATCTACCAGACCCATCAAGTCCTTACTCGTGATCGGATCTTTGGTGTAGTACGGGATGCTGAAAATTCCGCTGCGTTCATATTGAATAAAGAACGCGAGCGTGTTCAGCGCCCCTTCCGTCGGATTCACCGGATTCATCAGACGATAAGTGTCGGTGATGCGCCCCTGGGCGATGTCTACATAATAGATATCCCGTCCCCATGCGATTAGCCGGCGCTCATCAGGCATGAGAGCCAGTGCGGACACGCCCTGCGGGACTTCGGCGATCTTGCCGGTTTTTCCCGTGGCAATATCCACGGACCAGATCTGAGGCGCCTCCACCACGTAACGGTCGCCCAGCTCGCGCACCGGCTTGACATGCACGTACAGCCGGTCTCCTTTGCGATTCAGGGCCACGCCGAAGATGGTCAGCCGATATCCGGCCGGCGCGAGATCCAGAACTCTGTCTACCGCTCGGGTCTGCAGGTTTACCACTTCCAGCTTGGCGCGGCCGTCCGAAGTTACGTAAACGAACTTGCCATCCTCTGAGGGGACCAACTCTTTGGGAGCGCGGCCGCGGGTCTCAATGACGGTGACAATCTCATCGCGCGTTCCATCGAAGACGACAATTCCGTGCGGGTGAACTCCCAACACGTAGAGTTCGGGAGTTTGTGCGAACGCGGGTGCTGCCAGACTCAGGGCCGCTGCCACGGCACAGAGGTTGAACATTCTCAAGTGCCCTCGGGATAAATCAGATCCAACTTGCGCCAGTCTCGCTCGGCGGAAGCGCAGGAGTCGGACCAATTCAAATGATTGGTCAATTGGTCGGGGACCTGGGCCGGCCACCAACAGTCGTCATAGCAACCGTAGAGGTCGGCTTCGACGGGTTGGCACAAACCGGTTACCCCGCCGCTCGAATCGGTTTCCCAGCCCGGATCGAAGATCAGCGAACAGCCAAGCGGCGACTGCAAGGCCACGACATCCTCGTCCTTTACGATTTTGCGCTGCTCGGCCCGCTCTTCGAGCAATCTCGCCTTTTTGTTTAGCGCCCGCACGTGGTCCATGGCTCAGGCTCCTCGCCTATCGATGAATTTGTCAAAGAACTCCGGATTTGCATCCATTATCCGGGCGTAGCAGTCCAAGCCCAGATCGATCCAGGTACGAATCCATTCGCAATAGTGTGAGTTGGGCTGGTGCAGTGCACCGTGCCGCGTGTAGGCCTCGTGATGGCACCCGCCCGAACAAATGTGCCGCACCCAGCACACCTGGCAGCCAGTCTTACGGTTCAAATGCGCGCCTCGCAGGAATTGTTCCTGCTTGACCACGTCCAGCCCTTCCTGAACCGAACCCATGCGATGCTCTTTGGATTCCGAGAATCGATGGCAAAGATACAGGTCGCCATCGGCGCCCACGCCCAATAATCCCAGGCCCGCCCCACACGGGTAAGCTTTCACAATGCCGGCGTGCAGCTCGGAGAGAACGTTCGAGACGTTGGAAAATCCCAGATGTTCATTGCGCAGCGCCCGCTCCACGTACACGTCCGCCAGCTTGCGAAATTCATTCATGACCTGCCACATTTCGCCGGGCGATAGAGCGAACTCATCGTGGCTGGCGGAAGTGACCGGAGCAAAACCTACCTCGTGAAATCCCATTTCCTTTAAATGCCAGAAGCACTCTTCAACCGCGGTGACTCCGTGAGTGAGGGTGGCCCGGGCCGCGATGGGACGTGTCTTGTGGCGGCTTAGAAGCTCCAGCACGCGCGGGCGAATAAAATCATAGGAGCCCAACCCGCTCTTGTAGGTGCGCCGCAAGTCATGATACTGCTTGGGGCCATCGATGCTCACCGATACGCCGATGCGCTGCTGGCTCAGGAAGTCGATCACCTCGCTCGTAAGATAGGTCGCGTTGGTGGTCATGGTGAACTCGACTTCTTTGCCGGCCTTCGCCCCGGCCTCATTGGCGTAGTCCACCAGCCGGCGGATGAGTTTCAGGTTCATCAGCGGCTCCCCGCCGAAGAAAACCACAGTAACGTTCTTATGGGTGCCTGAATTCGCGAGCAGGAAATCCACGCTGTGGCGAGCGGTCTCCTCGCTCATCATCCGTTTGGGCGTGCCGTAGTCGCCCTGCGCGGCGAAGCAATAGCTACAGCCGAGATTGCAATCGTTGGCAACGTTGAGCACGAGCGTACGCTGCGGAAACGGCATGGGCGGCAGCGGGAGCGCGGGCGAAGGCAGGCCTTGGTCGCGAAAACCGACCAAACGCAGAACGCCGATATCGCGAAGCTCTTTGACGGCGCCGACGATGTCCGAGCGGCTAAAGCTAGGCTCCAGCGCCCCCATGATCTCGGCCAGGGGAGCATGGCGCGTGGCCGCTGTCTGAACGGCTTCGGTTGCAACAGCATGCTGATGGTCTGGCGGGCGAAGCAAATCCAAAATCCGCCGGCCAAGATCGTCCAGGCCGAAAATGGCGGATACGGCAGGCACGAATACGTACTCTTTGCCTGCCACTCGAAATTGCCTCATCTCGTTGAGCTCGACGCCGGGGCGGTCCGCATGCTCGCTCAGAACGGCCGGAGAGAATGGCTTCGAAGCGGCGTCTTGAAACCCAGGCAACGCGGCAGGCGCCTGGAAAAGCCGCGACAGCGGAACGAAGCTTTGAATGCTCGGCGATTGGCTCATGTCGGCTCTAGGGTGTGATCAGCTCGCGATAATCGGGCACGCTTACCAGCACATACGCACGCGCGTTCAGAGCAGCGGCGGAGCCATCCGGCTTATAGGACGCGTTGACCCAAACATCCCCGGCGTTATTCGTACTGCGGAACCGTTCGGCATTGGGGCCCTCCCCGGCCGGAGTAAACAATCCAGCTTGATCGATGGTGCCGACGTACTTGGTATTTTGCGCGCCAGAAGAAGTAGAAGGTTCCGAGATAGACCAAGAGGCCTTGATCATGCCTAAGTCGAGATCGTCGGAGTTGCCCGGGATCCCATCGGGCCCATTGCTGAAGGCGTGGGCTTCGAATTGGATAAATCTTTTCACAGCTCTCACTCCGCCCAGGCGCGGCATGGCTTTTTCAGGAAGCACAAGAATGTAATCGATCTTGTCGAATATGGTCAGGGATGCGGCTTTGGCTGCTTTCAGGACACGCACGTCGCGCCGTCCGATCTTCGCGTCCGCAGCCACGTGAACCTGTAGAGCGATCTGGCCGGGAGATCCTTGAGTGATCTTTTCGATCGCGATCCCGTCGCCCAGAGCGATGTCGCCGGGCTTCAACGATGCATCGAAGTTAGCACCGTGGATGTGAAGCACGGAAGCCGCGCCTCGCCGCAGCACGCTCGGAAACACGCCTGAAATTTGCGGCGCAGCGTCCACCCGGTAGCGCGTTTCAGTTGCTCCCAGTTCAGGATGCTGGTAGGGGTACCAGCGGCCGCGCTGCGTGGTTCCGTCGGCGGATAAATGGAAAACTTCTCTTTCCCGATCGACATCCGTGCCGTGACCGCTGCCTCGCCAGGCGGCAGCGCCGAGCCATAGGCCGCTACCTTTCATCGAAGTCTCGCTCCCGTCGGCGAACTCGCGCGAAATCTGCGTCTCAAACTCGCCATCCGCGGCCGCATGGAAGGTGAGTGATCCAACGTAGTCGCCCTTTCCGGTTTGATGACCGTTCAGGAGCCAGCGGCCTTCCCCTGGCGCCTTGAGGTCCTTCTCCCGCTTCCACTCCGGCGTCTCCAAGGGGAACTGATCGGCGAGCCACGGCAGCGCCTGATCGCACAATCCCGGCCAGTCCTCATGGCGGTGCTGATAGACCAGGGTGGGGAAGAGCGCCAGCAAAAAATCCTTGAGGTTCAGCCACTCCTCGCGCGTGCGTCGCTGGCCAGCGATCTTGGCATAGCTGTGGCAAGTGACGCAGGCGTTCTTGACGGCGTCATTGGGAACCTGTTCCTGCACGTCCTCGCCATCGAGCGAATAAGCGATCTTCTCCAACTCGGAGGCGACCAGGCCGTGGCTCGCGCTCAGGTATTGCTCGATCTTGCGGGCATCCGCCGGTGCTGCGCTGAAGCCGTGCAGGCGCGCCATGCGTTGGATGGTTTCCTCCCACCCCTCGGGCGTCTTGCGAACGTAAGAGATGCGGCTCATGCGCTGCTGCGAATCGGATTGGTGGCAGGGGCCGCACGAACGGCGAACCAGGTCGTTCGTCACAGGCAGGCCTTGGCCGCTGCTGAGGGCCGCCGAAAGAATTAAGCCCGCAGCTAGAAACGCTAATCTCACTGATTTACTCCGCGGCTGAATTGCGAATGCTCCAAGGGTGGCATATTGGAATACTCGCCAGCAAGTACGCTGATCGGCTAAAGCCGCTTGGCCTGAGAAAAACCATCCCGGCGCGGCACATCCTGTCGTGCGATGTTTCTTCCGGCCGCTTGTAAACTGTGGAAGGCTCCTGCTATTGGCAACTTCGGTTGTGGTGCGAATTTCCCAATGCGGACCCTTGCCGGTGGCGGCGCTGAGCCAACCCGGATCCATCGTTCCGCCGAGTTTTGAAGCGACGGGCTCGCCTTCGGCTTCAACCCAATACATCTGGCGGACCTCGGGAGTTACGGCCACTCTCTCGGCCGGCGGAAGCGTGGTCCTGCACGGGCCCGGCGGGGACGCGGTCCGGATCAATTTCCCCGGCGCGGATCCTCATTCGCAACCATCTGGCGAATCGATATTGGAGCGCAAGACCCTTTTTTATCTGGGCGCGACAAACTGGCGCGAAGACTCGCATTTCGCACGCGTTCGCTATTCGGAGATCTATCCGGGTATTGACCTGGTGTTCATCACGAATTCAGGGCAGCTCGAGTACAATTTTGAAGTCGCACCGCAGGCCGATCCGCACGCTATTCGCCTGCGCTTCGAGGGCGCGGTCATTAACCCTGCTGGGGACGGCGATGTGGATATTCAGGCTCCGGGGTTCAGCATAATACAGCGGCGCCCCCGCGCATTCCAGAGCGCCGCGGATCATGAGCGCCCGGTGGCCTGCCGCTATGTTCTTGCAAACCGGCAGGAACTGAGGTTGGACCTGGGCGTTTACGATCGCAGCGCGCCGCTTGTCATCGACCCCACGTTGAGTTTCAGCACCTACATCGGAGGATCGGGCCTGGATGCGATCTACGGGATGGCGACTGACTCAGCCGGCAATGTGTACCTGGCGGGAGAGACCAGCTCCGGTAGTCTTTGGAGCAACATTCCGCCCGCAAGGTCGAGCCGCGATGCATTTATAACGAAAATGAATAGCACCGCGACCCAGGTCCTGTATACCGTTTACTTAGGAGGCAGCGGGAGTGATTCGGCGAAAGGGATTGCGGCAGACGCCTCAGGCAACGTGTACGTGACGGGAGTGACGGCTTCCCCTGATTTTCCAGTCACCACCGGCGCGTTCGCAACCTCTATGCCGGGGCCGCAGAACGCCTTCGTGGCGAAGCTCGATTCCATGGGCCGGTTGCAGTATTCCACCTACCTGGGCGGCGCCGTG
>DATJWJ010000043.1:0-5328 GCA_035501355.1 Bryobacteraceae bacterium
TAAGACTTTCTGCCGCGAAGCTTGACGGCGGCCGCACGACCGCGCGCAGTACCGCGCTCGCCAAGTACATGGCGGCAATTCCACCGGCGAGCGCGAACAGGTGTTGTGGCGCGGCCGCCGACCACTTGGCCCAGGACAGCAGCGTGAAGCCGAGCGCGTTCGATGCGAAGACGGGCCGTTGCCAGGCTGAATAGTCGGTCCGCTGCCGCGCACGCCGGAGATCGAACGCCTCAAAAAGCAACCAATAGGTGGTGAATACAGTTTGCGCCTGCCAAACGGAAGCGCCCGAATCGCCTCGCGATGCGCAAGTGCCGTAGGTCGCAATCAAGCCTAGCAACACCAGTTGCGGCCATTCGAAACGATTGGCGATGTACAACAGTGACGCCGCCAGCGGAGCCAGGGCGACTACGGATAACACAGCCACGGGTGTCACGGCGGGCGATAGTGTCGCGAAGGCAAGAAAATAAGCCAGACCCGTGACGGTTTGCGACCGATATCGCAGCGAATGAAGAATCATCCCAGCCGCAACCGCGAGCAATAGCAGCGAACCGGCCAGGGCGTTGTCGATGACTCTTGCGGCGTCCACGGCATGCATCGCGTAGGTGGTGAAGTAGAGCGCGCCCCATCCGCCGCCCAGCAGCCCGCGCGCGAAAATCGTGTAGCGGACACGCCTCTCCAGCACGATTCCGGCGATCAGCATCCCTAGACTCACGGCCAGCCCGATGGCCACGCGTCCGGGCGGTCCCATTCGGGTGAACGAATAGCCCAGGAACAGCGCGATCCCGATCACCAGAACAAACACGCCCAGCTTGTTCAACCAGCTTCCACCGACGATGGCTTCCCACTCTTCGCGGGACATCTTTTCGCGCAAGCGTTCCGACAGATTCGGCGTGCTCGTTGAAGCGAACGCCGCGCCGAGAACCGGAACGTCGGGCGTCCCGGAAACCTGGGGCTGAGGCGCGGGTTCCGGTGCTGGAGCGACGGGCCTTGGCGTCGCGTTGACGGACCCGGGCGATACTTCGGCGATAACGGACTCGCGCAGCGGCGGTATTGCGGCTGGCGCAGCAGGTACAGCCGGCTTAGCGGCAACGGGTTCCGAAGTGATGTTCCCTGCGGGAGCTCTCGCTCGCTCCCGCCGCAGCTCACCTACTTCTTTCTCCAGCGCGTAAACTCGTGCGATTAGCCGCGGATCCGCGGGCCGGGCTTCCTGTTCTTCGATCTTTCGCCGCAGGTCGGATATGCGCTCAGATAAAACCATCCAACCGATCAACAGCACCACCAGCAAGACGACGAGTAGGAAGGATTCCATAATGGCTCCTCGTCACGGCTACTGGGCAACTGCGCAGGAGCTTAGTTGCCCTGCCCAGGAAAAGCGGCCCTCCAAAAGGACAGACGCCGATCCCCTGCCCCTTCCACTGCCAGAGCTGCCGCGTAGGCGCTTCCCGCATCGATAGTCCAGAATCGCCACCGCTTCGTTTCGTCCTTTCCATGAGAACTTCTCAGCAGGGTGGGCCGCCCGTTGCGATCGACCGTTACCGCAAACGTGTCGAGTCCCAGGGATACGCCTTCCCCCCGTCCCTTGATATATGCCTCTTTCATCGCCCATATTGCAAAAAAAGTATCGCACTGTGCTTTGGCCGGCAAATCCGCCAAAGCCGCAATCTCCTCCGGCGCGAAAAAGAGTCTGGCGACTTCCAGGGTGGCCCGGTCAGGATCTTTGAACTCAATGTCGATTCCGATCCGATGCTCCAAGCAAATCCCGATCAAAGCCGTGTCTTGGGAATGAGAAACATTGAACTGCACTTTCGGTTCGCTGCCGGAACAACGCAAGTAAGGCTTGCCGGCCGGCTCATAGAAAAATTGAATCTCTTCTGGGGGACGTTTCAAATACTCCGCGAGAACCAGACGCAAGGTGCCTCGCGCAACCACGAATCGCCGCCGGTCTCTCTCAAAGTGGAAACGGCTGGCGCGGTGCTGCTCGTCGTCCGATAGAGTCATTGCCAGTTGTTGAACGAATGCAGCGGACGGATTCAAATCCGCCAACCAGGCATGCACCTCTCCGGCTTTCATTTCGGGAGCTGGACCAACCCGCCACATTTCGATCCCCGCTGTCTGGTGGCTCTCCCGATGCATGAATTCTAATTAGAGTAACTGTTTTGCCTCAGCGAGTGTCCAGGGGTAATGCCGAGTAAGACTAAGGCTACCGCACTAATTTTTCGCAGCCCAAAGCCTCATGTCTGTACTAGTACTACCAAGCACACTCCTACTAAAGCAGGTCCAAATATCGGTTCGTGCAGTATCGGTTCGATGTTACAATCCGAGATTCCATCCACAATGTTTCCTCGAATTTGGCGTTCATCAGGGGCTGATCGGACCTCGAAGCGACTTGTTTTTCGGATAGGAAGTTGGGTTGGTCGGGCGACCACGCAAGATAAGGGCATGCTCTGGCATTCGGTACTTGGGAAAATAGCGTCCTGGCTTTAGTCACAGTACTGATGAGTTATTGATGGGGGTTAGTTGCGCCAAGATAATGAACTTATGTCCATTTCAATGAACCAAGACGCTAGCGCCGGTGAGTGCGTCTCATACGGGGTTTTGCGTTGGCCCGCGGAGAATGAACGCAGGCGTTCCTGCGTAGCGGACCTGATGATGGGCGTGGCGAAATCATTCCCGAAAGCCACCGCGCTTTTCTCTGATACGGATACTCTGACCTACCGGGAACTAGCGACTCAATCGGCGCGCCTGGCTAATTATCTGATCGCACTTGGCGCGGGGCCGGATGTGCCAGTGGCTCTGTGCCTGGAACGTTCCTTCGATTTCGTCGTGTCGGCGCTGGCGGTGCTGCTGTCCGGCGCGGCTTATCTGCCGTTGGACCCGGCTTGGCCCGCCGCCCGCTTGCGGGAGATTCTCAAGGATGCGCAAGCTCCATTGCTGATCTCGCGTGGTTCGATGGCTGCCGCGGTAGCCGAAAGTGGAACGCATGTTATCGATCTCGACGCGCATGCCAGCTCGATTGAGCGCAGCACTCCGTTGGCTCAACCGGTTCGAGTAACGCGCGATAATCTGGCCTACATAATCTACACCTCGGGATCGACCGGACGGCCCAAGGGCGTTGAAGTCACGCATGGCAACCTTTTGAACCTCATCTTTTGGCATCAGCGAACCTTCGCAATCACGGGTGCGGATAGAGCCAGCCATCTGGCGGGCGTAGGCTTTGACGCGGCAGTGTGGGAGATCTGGCCGCATTTGACAGCCGGAGCAACGCTGGTGTTGGTGGATGAGCAGACGCGCACCTCGGCTGATCTGCTGCGCGATTGGCTGGTGAAGATGCGCGTCAGCGTGGCGTTCGTCCCAACCATATTCGCCGAACCTATGCTGAGCCAATCCTGGCCCGCGGACACGGCTTTGCGATATCTGCTGACGGGCGGCGAAGCTCTGCATCGCTATCCGTCGCCGGGACTGCCATTCACCGTAGTGAACAATTATGGCCCCACCGAGTGCACGGTGGTCGCGACTTCGACCGTGTTGCCCGCAGAGCCGGCGGGCCGGCCATTCCCGTCGCCACCGTCCATCGGAAAGCCCATCGCGCACACACAAATCCGCATTCTGGACGAGCAGCGGCGTCCGGTTGCGCCGGGCCAGGTGGGAGAAATATACATCGCTGGAACGGGAGTCGCGCGCGGCTACCGCAACAATCCTCAGATCACGGCGGAGCGCTTCTCGCCGGATTCCACGAATCCTAACGCCGGCTCGCGCATGTATCGGACCGGGGACCTGGGCTGCTATCTGCCCGACGGACAAATTGCATTTCGCGGACGCATTGACACCCAGGAACAGATCCACGGCTACCGGGTGGAACCAGAGGAGATCGTCTGCGCGCTGCACCGGCATCCGGCCGTTGCCGCCAGTGCGGTGGTGGCGCGGAACCATGATTGCGCCCATGGTTGTGCCGCTGGCGGCGCCAAGACTTTGGTGGCCTACGTGGTGCCTCGTGAAACCGCATCGGTCACCGCGTCGGGCTTGCGCGAATTTCTCTCCGCCAGCCTGCCCCATTATATGGTTCCGTCGACCTTCGTTCGAATCTCGAGTCTGCCCACCACCGCGAACGGCAAACTGAACCGCGACGCTCTACCGGAACCGGGCGCGGACAATCGCATCGAGGATACCGGCTATCGGGCGCCCCGTACGCCCACCGAGGAAGCACTGGTCCAGATTTTGGGCGAGCTGCTGCAAGTGGAGCGCGTGGGTGTAGACGACAACTTTTTCCTGCTCGGGTTCCACTCGCTGCTGGCAACTCAGGTTGCCGTGCGGGTGCACGAGCGGTTCGGCATTCAACTCGGTCTCCGGCACCTATTCGAGGCCCAAACAACGGCACGGCTGGCAGCCGAGTTGGACCGCCAGCTCGTGGAAAAGCTTAATTCGATGAGCGATCAGGAAATCGCTCAATACCTGGGTCGCTGATTCGGAAAAAATCATGAACAGCGACATCAGTCTATGCCGGCTCATGGAGCCGGAGATCATGGCATTCCCGTACCGCTTGTATCGGGAGCTGCGTGAAACCGATCCGGTTCACTGGGATCCTTTTCTGCATTCCTGGGTGGTCACGCGGTATGCGGATATCGTAACTGTCCTCACGCGCTTCTCGGCAGATCGCACGCTCACGGCTAAGCGGCTGGAGGACATGGGACTGGCGGCCATGAATCCGATCATCCAGGTCATGGCCAAGCAGATGTTGTTTCGCGATCCGCCCTATCACACCCGCTTGAGGACCCTGTGCGCCGCGGCTTTCACTCCGGCGCGAGTGGCGGTGTTGCGCGGCCATATTCAAGACATCGCGCACAGCCTGATCGATCAATTCATCCACCGGGGAACGGCCGATATCGTGGCCGATCTGGCCTCGCCCATGCCGGCCATTGTCACCGCCGAGATGCTGGGCGTTCCGGTAAGCGACCACGAAAAGCTGAAGCAATGGTCCATCGACTTCGCCGAGATCCTGGGTAATTTTCAACATCAACCGGATCGCGTCGCGCGCGTGGCGGCCAGCGTCCGCGACATGACCGAATATTTCCGCGCGGCCATCCGGCAACAGGAGACCGATCCGCATGAAGGTCTGGTGCTCTCACTGGTCCAGGCGGAAGTGGATGGAAGCCGCCTGACGGAAGAGGAAATAATCGCCAACTGCATCCTCACCATGATCGGCGGCCAGGAGACATCCACCAATCTGATCGGCAGCGGGTTGTTGACGCTGCTGCGGCATCCGGATCAGATGCGGATGCTGGCCGACGACCTGTCCCTGATACCTTCGGCCGTGGAGGAGTTGCTGCGTTA
>DATJWJ010000044.1:0-2094 GCA_035501355.1 Bryobacteraceae bacterium
ATTTTCCATCGCAAAATTGCTGATGGGCATGACGATGGAATCCAGCTTTTCGTACGGATAGGGAATGCCGAAATAATCTTCCAGAAGTTTGAGAAGCTGCGGAATTGCCTCGCGCGCGTATTTCGCATTGGCCGCTTTGCCGTGCGGCGTGATCACGCGAAGCGGAGTTTTGCCGAGTTTTCCGGCATCCACCAGATCGAACGGTCCGACCGCGAATGCGACCAGGTAGCTGGGTAGGGGCTTGGATTCCTTAAAGCGGACCACTTTCATCGAGTCGGGCTCGGCTGCGTGTGAAAGTTCGGGCGTGTTGGCGACCGCGACATCGCCGGCGGGCACGTGCAGCGTGATTTGCCAGGGCACCTTGTAGGACGGCTCATCGAAACAAGGAAAAGCGCGCCGCGCATCGGTCGGCTCGAACTGCGTGTACACGTACCACCGGTCGTCCTCTTTGAGCTGGAAAACGCCGGCGCTGCTGATCCGGCTGATCTTACCCTCATAAGCGATGTGTAGCGTCCCGGCGCCGGAGACGGGACGCGTAAACGAGATGCCCGCGAAATCCTCGCCGCCGTTCTCCACGGATCCTTTGGAAACTTCGCCGGACGCACCGCGAAAACTGGCGTCACGAATGGTGATTTCGGTGGCATTCAGCCAAATGACGGAGGCCGGCGCAGCCAGATTGACTTTGGTGTCGACCGTGCCCTGAAACGTATCCTGGCCGGGAACGACGGTTAGATCGACGGCATAATGAGTCGGCTTAACATCGCCGTTCAGCCGCAACTTCGGCGCTTCCATCGATGTGGCCGCGAGCGCCGCTCCGAGACATGCGGTTGAAATCAGAAGGCAGGATCGCATGGTTGTCCTTGTTCCGTTCACCCCACTAACTCGGCGGCGACGGGAGCTGTTTTGTTACTGGCTTTTTGGAGCCGGACTACCGAGAACGCGCCGAGATAAAGCACGGCGCCGGCAATCACGGTGAGTCTGAGACCGACGTGGATGGCCAGGAATATCGCACCTGCGGAACCGAGCACACTGGCCGCGGCATTGAGCGCCCACGCCCAGCGGACAGCTTCCGGATAGCGCATTTCCAGCCAGGACAGACCGATTGGAAATGGAATTCCCATGAGAAACGCGGGCACCGCGATCAGACACATGGTCACCAACATCTTCAACGGCAAAGGCCAGCCAACTCCAGCCTCGCTGATCGGCGCGGCGACGAAGGCCAGCGTGGATACCGCCAGCGCCACGCCGATCAACATCCAGCTCAACCGCTTGCGGTACTCGCCTTGAACCAAGCGGCGGCTGAAGTAGCTTCCCAGTCCGCTCCAGACCAGCATGGAAAACACGATGACCGTCAGCGCATAAGTCGGATGGCCGAGAAAGAGAACGAATTTCTGAATCAACGCCACCTGGATCATGATGTAGCCGGCGCCGAGACAGAGGAAGTACAGCATGAAACGATAGATGCCCTTTTGGGCGGGAAGGCGCGTCCTGAAAACCAGCGGCGGAAGCGCCAGCACGATCGCGGTAGCCAGAAAACTGACGACCACCAGTTCGATCAGCAGAGGGACGGCCTTGTTGATTTTATAGTCCTCGGCGTCGCCGTTCATGGTGAAAAACTTCCAGATGTCGCCGCGCTGGACCGTGTAAAAGAAGAACGGGCGGTCGTCACTGACCGGGGAAACGTCAAAGCGATAGTTCTTGAGGAACTCGTCGGGCTGCGGGCTCAGCAGCAGCCGGGCGAAGGCATTGTCGGGCTTCTCGCCGGGGAGATAAATCACTTGCATTTTTCCTTCGGCCGCGGCTGAGCGGGCGCGCGCGACATCGGCCTCCGTCGCCGGCTTTCGAAAGACGATTACCGTATCCTGGGCGCCCCAAGTGGACAGCTTGGCGGCATCCTCGCGCACCACCATGACGTGCTTCCAGGGCTCTCGCTCGCCGAGTTCGGAAAGGGCGCTCATCGCCAGCGAGATCAGGCGCAGCGATTCGCGCGGCGGATCGAATCCCCAGCGCGTGAAGGCCATCAAACCATCGTCAGTGAGATGGTCCAAGTAGTCGTGAAACGCGTCGGTGGTGTAAAGATTGTTTTCCGAGAGC
>DATJWJ010000045.1:0-19071 GCA_035501355.1 Bryobacteraceae bacterium
GCGCCCCAATTCGGCGATTTCGGATAGGTGTGGGTCCAGACGCGCTGCCCGGTGTCGACATTCCAGGCCTGAACTTCGCCGATGTGATCGGCGCCAGGCACGACCGAGAAACCGAGCTGGACGCCCATGTAGCTTTTGCCGGGAGTGTATTCGACTTCTTCCCCCATCGAGGTCTGGCAAAGGTTTTCATTGGCTGGGATGTAAATCATGCGTGTCTTCGGGCTGAACGCGATGGGAGGCCAGTTCTTGCCTCCCCATAGGGACGGGCAGAAGGTGACTTGCTTCCCGGTGCCGGGCTTGTGGTCGGGATCAATCTCCGGCCGTCCGGTTTCCGGATCGATGCGCTTGAATACGTTTTGATTCACGTAAGGCTTGCCATCGATGAAATGCAGGCTGGCGGCGCTGCGCTCCAGGAACCACAGGTAGCCGTCGCGCGCGACGTCGACCAGGCCCTTGATGCTGCGGTCGCCGCGCTGGAAGTCCAACAGGATGGGCGGCGAGACCTCGTCCCAATCCCAGGAGTCGTTGGGGTTGTATTGGAAGTGGCTCTTGATCTTGCCGCTGGCGACGTCGATGGCGATGGTCGATGCCGTATACAGGTTGTCGCCTGGACGCTGATCGCCCATCCAGGGGCCGCCATTTCCGACGCCCCAGTAGGCGAGGTTGGTGGCGGGATCGTAATTGCCGGTGACCCACACCGATCCACCTCCCGTCTTCCATTGATCGCCGTCCTTGGGCCAGGTTTCGCTCCCGGGCTGGCCTGGCGCGGGTACCGTGTAAGTACGCCAAAGCTGCTTACCGGTTTCCGGGTCGAAGGCGGCGATGAAGCCGCGAATGCCATACTCGCCGCCGGAAGCGCCCACCATGATTTTTCCGCCAGCGACCAAGGGGGCAAGCGTGATGTAATAAGCGGATTTATTGTCGGCCACCTGGGTGCTCCACAGCTGGCGTCCGGTCTTGGCATTGATCGCCACCAGCACGGCCTCGCCCGCGGCGAGAATGACCTTGTCCTGATACAGCGCCACACCTCGGCTGGTTTCATGGCCCACGTGAGCGCCGGTTGGCCGGGTCTTGTGATAGCGCCACAGCAGATTGCCGCTGCGGGCGTCGATGGCGATCACTTGATTGTTCGGCGTCGCGACGAACATCACACCGTTGTTGACGATGGGCGGGGCTTCGTGCGGTTTGGTTTCGCCGGTGGAGAAGATCCAGACCGGCCGCAAGCGCTGCACGTTGTCTGGTGTGATTTGATCCAAAGGGCTATAGCCCCAACCGTCATAAGTGCGGCGGATCATGAGCCAGTTGGCATCCTCGGGGTTCTTCAGACGCGCCTCGGTGACAGGCTGATAATTGCGCAGCACCTCGGGAATGAGCGCCGGGGGAGAAATCGGCGAGCGCGGGGCAGCGGGCGGTTGCGGCCGTTGTGGCTGTTGTTGGGCGAATCCTAAAGAGGTAAGCGATGCGAGCGCGAACCAGCCAGCGGCGGCACCTGTGGCCTTGATTGAAAGCATGCTCCCGCCATGATACACAAATGCGCGCCGGCTTTCTTCCTCCAAGACGGTCCGAGTCAAACGTGGTAACTTGGGCCGAGACTGGCAGACAACGGGCGCCGGCGAGAAAATCATGAAGCAAAGCTGGAATCTTCCCATTTGGATCGGGTTCGTGATCGTAGTGATCGCGCTCGCCAGCTACATCCCCGTGTTCACGCCGTTCGCCGTGACGCGCGATTTTCCGTGGGCGAATTATCTCCTTTTTCTCGTGGGAGGCGGTGTACTGGCAGTGGGCCTGCGGCGCGCTTATCGCGAGCCACAGCGCTACCGGGGCAAGGTGAGCGGGACCATTCTGGGCGCGCTGGCCGTGGTGTTGGCGGGCTCCTTCGTAGTCTTCACGGTCTATCTGAGCAAGCAGATTCCATCCGCCGATACTGCGCTGCACATCGGGCAGCGAGCGCCGGCCTTTACGCTTCAGAATGTCAATGGAAAACCGGTCACATTCGCGGATCTGGCGAACGGCCATCGCGCCGTGCTTCTGATTTTTTATCGCGGCTACTGGTGACCGTTCTGCAACTCCGAGTTACGGAGCTTCGAGCAGCACCTCCAGGAATTTCAGACGCGCGGGATAGCCATCGCGGCGATCAGCGTGGATTCGCCGGGCCAATCACGGAAGCTTTGCGACACCAGGGGCTACACGTTCCCGTTTCTGTCGGATCCTAATGCTGAGGTGATCCGGCAATACGGCGTGGTGCATCCCAAGGGCGGCGAGGATGGGCACGACATCGCGCGTCCGGCCGAATTTCTGGTGGACACGGCGGGAGTGATCCGCTGGGTGAATCTCACCGATGATATTCGCGTGCGGGCCAGGCCCGAAGCGGTTCTGGAAGCGATCGACCGGCTTCGATTCCTGTAACAGGTCTAAAAATCGGCGCGGATGCCGAGTTGAATCAGGCGGCCTTCGAGCACAGTAGAAACTGGCCCGAGAGTGGCCGGCGTTGTGATCACGCCCGACGAGTTAACTTTCGCCCCTGTGCTAATAGTGGTCACGTTGCGCGTGTTAAACACGTTGTTGGCTTCGGCCAGGAACCTGGTGTAGAAGCGATCGCGAAGCGAGAACAATGTTCGGGTGTAGCGTGCGTCCACCTGATAGAGATTGCCGGTGCGGAGCGTGTCGCGGCCGACAAATACTGGACGCTGAACGGAGGCTCCGATGGGATCGTTGTTCAGGTTCACGTTGGCGGTCATGTTCTGCTGGTCTCCGCTGGCCAGGTTGGCCAGCATCGTCAGTTCGTTTCCGTTGGCCAAGCGGTTCAAGAAACCATTCGAAAGCTTGAAGCTGGGGGCCATGAAAACGGCCATGTTGAAGGCCTGGGGCCGGTTGACGATGGAGCTGCCGCGATCGTAAGCGCGGCTGTACGGATCTTCGATCACTAAATTCTGCTCGAAGCTGTTGGCGTCGGGCGCGTCGCTGATGCTGTGGGACCAGGTATAATTCGCGCTCAGCTCAAAGCCGTTCCCCAGGCGGTGCCACCAGCTCACGATTAGCGCATTGTAATTAGAGACCGCGCCGACGTCCTCGAGCTCGATGCCGTTGAACTGCGGGTACAGCCGCGTGGCTGCGCTAACGGTCTTTGAGAAGATGGGGCGGCCGTCGGCGAGGTAACCGGTGGGGTTGATCAGATTCATGTCGCGCAGATATTGCAGGTCCCTCGCTCCGGTGTTTACGTAGCCGAGCGTGACCTTGTCGTTCTTCGAGATCTGCTGCTCCACCTGGAAACTGGTGTTCAGCGTGTAGGCGTTCTTGAAGTCGGGAGTAACGGCATAAATGTTCTGGCCTGTAGGTGCGGTTGCGCCGGGCAGGAAACTAAATACGTTCGGAAACGCGGGAGCACCAGGCTGACCCGGCGCGAAAGTTGCGACGAAAGCGCGGTTCGAGCCGTCGTTATAGAGCGCATTGAACCACGTATTAGTGGGAGGCGCTTCGTAGAACATTCCCCAACTGGCGCGGATGACGGTGGTGGGGCGGATGTTCCAGGCCAAGCCCAGGCGCGGAGCCCAATCGCGATTGGAGGTATTGAAATTGTGCGTGTAGATGAACGGCGCGTTCGGTTCGCCGCTGGGCGCCTGGAAACGATCCCAACGCACGCCGTAAATCATGAGCAAGTTGGGACGAAGCTGCCAGCTATCCTGCACGTAGAAGTCATAGAAATATGACTTGTAGGGAACGCCCGGCGCGCCCAACACGGTTCCGAATTGCGTATAGCCGAACGGGCTGGCGCCGCTCTGAGCGGCCAGATATGCGGCCACGGTCGGAAAGTTGTAAAAACTGTAGGTGTCGGTAACCTGGTTGTCGTTGTTCTCCTGCCAGCCGAAGCCCATTTTGTAGGTGTGGGCGCCGCGGATCTTGGTGAAATTGTCGCTCACGCTGGGGATTTTCTCGGCGAACCGATCGCCGGCCGATTGCGTTCCGTTGAACGTTGCCAGACCGGCGCTGCTGTTACAAGCGGCGATGCAAATCTCAGGGCCGGGACCCGTCAATGGACCGGCGGCATGCGCTTCGTTGCGATACGGCTCGGAGGCCCGCAACTCATTCAGCGCGGTTGGTGAGAACGTGGTCAGCCATTGCAAGCCGCCAATGTGCGCGCGGTCGTGAAAATCGACTGCGGCGTCGAGAGCATTCTTGCCGCCCACCTGCGTGTTGAAGGGGAACTCGTTGCGGAAATAATCGTAGCGGAAGAAAACCTGGTTCTTGTCGTTGACGTTCCAGTCCAGGCGCAGATCGACGAACTGGACGTGCTCGATGCTGCCCGCGACGCCCAACTCGGCGGGAGTCAGGCCGAGCTGCGACGCAGTGGTCGAATCGATAGTCACCGGCGAAGGAGTTCCGCGCAGCAGGTGCTCATAGCCGCCGAAGATGAAAAGCTTGTCTTTCTTTATCGGACCGCCGGCATTGATCGCGTAATCGTGCTCATCGATGGCCGCGGCAGCCTGACTCGACGGCAACAGGATGGTTCGCGCGTTGGCGTCCGGCGGGCGGCCAATGAAATAGCCCTCGCCGTGAAATTGATTCGTTCCCGAGTTGGTTATGACGTTGAAAATGTCGCCGGCGGTCTGCCCGAACTCGGGCGCGAAGCTGTTGGAGACAGTTTGGACTTCGCGCACGTAGATATCGGAGATCGGGAAAAGCCGCAGACCATAGCGGTCGGTCTCGGTGTCGATCATGCCGTCCATCTGATAGTTGATTCGGTCCAGCAAGCCGTTGGTGTTCAGCGTGCGTGGGATGCCCAGCTCGGGATTAGGGTGGCCGCTCACTCCGGGTTGAAAGATGACCAGGTTGTATGGATTTCGCGAGGGCAGCGGCAGGTTATCCACCTCCGCAAAAGAGATGGTGCGGCCGGTGGAGATTTTCGAGGGCTCCAGGACTGGCGCTCCACCGCTGACTTCAATGGTGGTGGAGACCTGGCCGACTTTGAGCGAGGTGTCGATGACCGCCTCGGTTCCGGCGTTCAGCACCACGTCGGTGTGGCGCTCGGTCTCGAAACCTTCTTTTTTGAAAACCACGGTGTAGGTTCCGATCGGAAGGTTCGGGATAACGAAATAGCCGTCGTCGCCGGTTTGGGCATCGCGAGTGAAGCCGGTGGCAGTGTTTGTCACGGTTACAGACGCGGCTGGGATAGCGGCGCCGGCGGGGTCCGTGATACGGCCGCGAATGCTGCCGTTGATGGCTTGCGTCTGCGCGGTTAGCGGCATCAAACAGGCGGCCAGAAGGCCCGCCACAATTAGTGACCGCAGCGCGAACGTAGCCGCGGCGGCATAGCATACTTTGCAAAAACTAAACATACGCACTCCCCTGGCTGAAAAATGACCTATTGGTTCTAGTATGCGCTCTTTCAAGAGATGCGCGTCAAGCTGATTCGGATTCGAGAGAATGGCCGAGCGGGCGATTTGAAGTTGCGCCTTTCGGGCGTCGTCTTGCATCTGATGCTTAGTTCACGGAACAATGATAGATATGCAGGGTATAATTCTTCGCACGCGCGTGTTGACCGCTGCGTGTTTTTTGGCGATGCTGACGCTCGTTGTGGGGCTTGCCTGGGCCCAGCAGGCTCCTCCGGCGCAGCCGTCGCCGAACGCCATGACGATCGATGTGGATCGCGGCGCCTCCGGTTTGACGCGCTGGCTGCACGCGCTGCGGACGCGCGCCAGCGTCCTCATGATTACCGCGCATCCAGACGACGAGGACGGCGGCATGCTGGCGTTTGAGACACGCGGAGCCGGGGCTCGAGCGGCGCTGCTCACCTTGAATCGGGGAGAAGGCGGCCAGAATGCGATGTCGCCGGACATGTACGACGCGCTGGGCTTGGTGCGCACCGAGGAGCTGCTGGCGGCCGACCGCTACTACGGCGTCGATCAATACTGGAGTCGCGTCGTCGACTACGGCTTCTCGAAGACCCGCGAGGAAGCGCTCGAAAAATGGGACCACGACCGCGTGCTGTCAGACGTTGTGCGGGTGATTCGCATGACGCGGCCGCTGGTGATCACCTCCAGCTTCGTCGGGGCCGCCACTGACGGTCACGGACACCATCAGGTGTCCGGGCAAATGGCGCAGGAGGCGTTCCTGGCGGCGGGCGATCCCAATAAATTCCCGGAACAGATTCGCGAAGGGCTGCGCCCCTGGTCGCCGCTCAAGATGTACGCGCGCGTGCCGTTTTTCGACGTTACGCCGAAAGGCATGTACGATTACGCGATTGACAAATACGTGCCGGTACGCTTTTTCGATTACATCAAGCAGACTTGGTCGACGGAGAAGCCTTCGACCACGCTCGAGATTCAGGAAGGCGATTACTCGCCGGCGTCCGGGCTGACGTATTTGCAGATCGGCCGGGACGGTCTGGGCCAGCAGAAAAGCCAAAATAACGGCGTGGCGATTCCGCCGCCCGCGCCGCAAGCCAGCGCCTATCATCGTTACGGTTCGCGAGTGCATGCCGCGGATCATGAAGAATCGTTCTTCGACGGAATCGACGCATCTATTCCGGGCATTGCGTCGCTGGCCGAAAATCCGCCGGATTGGTTAAAGAGCGGCCTGGCGGACATGGCGCGCATTGCCGATCAGGCCAATGCGCAATATCAACCCGATCGTCCGCAAGCGATCGCGCCACTGCTCGGCGACGGGCTGCGTGCGACGCGGGCGTTGTTGGAACGAGTGCGTACTAGCAGCCTTCCGGATCCCGGAAAATCGGACATTCTATTCGAACTAACCGCAAAAGAAAACCAATTCGAGCACGCGCTCCGCGATTCACTGGGATTGTCGTTATTCGCCGAAGCCGGGCCGGATAAAGAGCCGCAGCGGCAGGGTCCTTTTGGTCAATCCGGTCCGTCGTTCACGATTGCAATACCGGGGCAGACGTTCGGCGTGCATGTGCAACTGCTAAATCCGAGCCCGGAGAGCGTGAATGTCGAGAGCATCGGAGTGGCCGCGTCGGATGGGAAAGCCTGGCGCATCACGAGCAAGGGCGAGCAACCCAAAGCGCTGGCCGCTCGCGCGCTGGGTCAAGTTCGTTTCTCGGTGACGGCGCCGGCCGACGCCGCGCTCACTCGTCCGTACTTCACGCGCCCCAACGAGGAGCAGCCTTACTATGACCTGACCGATCCGCGTTACCGCAATCTGTCGCTGGCGCCTTATCCGCTGGCGGTGAATGCAACCGTTTCCTATCGCGGGGTGCCGGTGCATCTGGCGGAAGTTGTACAGGCCATGACGCGGGTGAACGGGGAAGGAGTCGTCCCGCAGCCTTTGATCGTCGGACCGGCCATTTCGGTTTCCGTGTCGCCGGCCGCGGGCGCCGTTCCGCTGGGTGCGAAATCGTTCGAGTTCTCCTGCACGGTGCACAGCAACGTCAAAGGGCCGGCTAAGGGTACGCTGCATTTGAAACTGCCAGCGGGCTGGCGCTCGACGCCCGAATCGGGCGACTTCGCAATGAAACGCGACGGTGAAGATCAAACCATTACTTTTGTGGTGCAGCCGAGTGCGGTTGAGGCGGGCGAACATCGCATTACCGCGGTCGCGGAATACCAAGGCAAGACTTACGAAGAGGGTTACCACTTGGCCGGTTACGCAGGCCTCCGGCCATATCCCGACTTTAAGCCGGCCGTGTATCGCGCGGTGGGCGTGGACGTGAAGACCGCCGACGTGCGCATCGGCTATTTGCCGGGCACGGGCGACGATGTACCACGGGCGCTGGAGAATCTCGGACGCACTGTTCGAATTCTGGCGGCTAGCGACATCGCGCAAGGCAATCTGTCCGGCTACGACGCCATCATCCTGGGGACGCGCGCCTACGCAGTGCGGCCGGAACTGAAAGCGGCCAACGCGCGCCTGCTCGATTACGTGAAGAATGGCGGCGTGCTGATTGTCCAGTACGAGCTACAGGACTTCGACCAGAATTACGGCCCCTATCCATTCAGCCTCGGAAATAATCCGGAGAAAGTGGTGGACGAAAATTCGAAGGTGCGGCTCTTGAAGCCGAACGATCCAGCGCTCGCATGGCCCAATCGCATCACCGCTGCCGATTTCTCTGGTTGGGTGGAAGAGCGCGGCCATGGTTTTATGCAAACCTGGGATCCGCGCTATGAGCCGTTGGTGGAGACCAACGATCCCGATCAAGACCCGCAGCTGGGCGGGCTGCTGTTAGCGCGCTACGGCAAGGGGGCGTACATTTACGATGCGTTCGCCCTGTATCGGCAGTTACCGGATGGCGTTCCGGGCGCGTACCGGATTCTGGCGAACTTAGTAAGTCTGGGTAAGAACCCAACCTTCCTGGCGCAGACGTCGAAAACTCAGGCGGCGAGCGCCCAAGGTAAGTAAGTGGACGCTGAGCAGTTCCCCGCCCCTCTTTACGTTGAGACGGTTCTAGCGCCGAACTTTCAGGAGGCCCAGCGGCACTTTCTGGACGCGCTGCTGGAGATCCATTACGCCCATACGCGCATGCTGGCGCGGCAAGGAATCCTGACGGAAGCCGAAGAGAGTAAGCTGCGCCAGGCTCTCGACCAACTGAACCGGAGCGAGATCGCTGGGGCGACCTATGACGGATCGAACGAGGATCTGTTCTTCTACATTGAACGTCTGCTGGAGCAAGCTTGCGGGCCGCTGGCGGGAAAAATGCATACGGCGCGGAGCCGCAATGATATCGCCATCACTCTCTTTCGAATGACTCTGCGGGAGGAACTGCTTCGCCTGGATGCGGTGATCGCCGAAGTCCGGCGCGCGGTGCTGGATTTGGCGGAGCGGCACGTGGACACGGTAATGCCGGCCCATACGCACACCCAGCCTGCACAGCCCACCACGCTGGCTCACTATTTGCTCGCGGTGAGTGAATTTTTGGAGCGCGACGCAGCACGGATCAAGGATGCTTTTGGGCGCGTGAACTTGAGCCCAATGGGTGCGTGCGCGATTACTACCACGGGATTCCCGATCGACCGGGCGCTTACCGCGGCCCTGCTGGGCTTCGACGGGCTGGCGGAGAATTCCTACGGGGCGATAGCGTCCATCGATTATCTGACCGAGTCCGCGGCCGCCGTCGCGGTGGCGATGGTGAACACGGGGAAGCTGGTACAAGATCTTCTGCTGTGGTCGACGCGAGAATTCGGGTTCGTGCGGCTGACCGACGCGTATGTGCAGTCGTCCAGTATCATGCCGCAAAAACGCAATCCGGTCGCGCTGGAGCACGCACGCATCTTGGCGAGCCGCGCGCTGGGAGAATCACAGGCCGTGCTGACGTGCGCGCACAACACTCCTTTCGGCGACATCAACGACAGCGAAGACGATCTTCAGCCGCTGGTGTTCACCGCTTTTGAGGATGCATCGCGGGCCTTGCGGCTGCTGGCCGGACTTCTGAGAACGGCGGAGTTCGACCGTTATCGTTTAGCGGAACGAGCCCGGTCCGATTTTATGACCGTAACGGAACTGGCAGACACTCTGGTTCGCGAGGCGGGGCTGAGCTTTCGAGAGGCTCACACACTGGTGGCCAACGCGGTTAACGCCGCAACCGGCGACAGTCCGAGCGCCATCGCCGCCGCGCTGTTGTCGCAGAGTCCAGGAGTGCCGCTGAGCCGTGAACAGATCGAGCGATCGCTCGATCCGCTGCACTTTATCCGGGTGCGGCGCATCATTGGCGGTCCCGCACCCGAAGTGGTTAGCAGCGCACTGGCTCGGGCCCGCGAAGGGCAATTCGGGATCGAGAGCTGGATTCAGTCGCAACGCGAAAAGCTCGAAGATGCACGCCGCCGCAATACGGGCGCCTAGCTGGCAGCCTTCTTCGCCTTGGGCGGCACGATGGCGTCTTTCACCGCCTTGGCGACGCGGAATTTCACGACTTTCTTGGCGGGAATGTTAATGGTTTCGCCGGTGGCGGGATTGCGGCCGATGCGGGCCTTGCGATCCACGCGGACCAATTTTCCCAAGCCGGGCAGCGCGAATACGCCGGTCTTCTTCACTTCTTTGATAGCGGTTTGGGCCAGGTTCTCTAAGAATTGCTTGGATACCTTGTTGCTGACCTCGCAATTGTTGGCGAGCAGCTTGACGAGTTCGCTTTGAGTCATCGAGATCTCCTTGGTAGGGTTTTCGTCACCGGTTTATGATATGCCGATGCCAAGCGCGGTGCAAGCCATTTTTCGCATATTTTACGGGCTTTTTGCGAGCAGAGCGTCCGACCGCTATTTGAGACGCTTCAAATCTTTCCGGGCCGGCTCAAAATCGGGCTTCAAGCGCAGAGCCGTCTCCAGCTCGTTCCTAGCGTCTTGCTTGCGGCCTTCCTTTTCGTAGACCAAGCCGAGAGACCAGTGCGCGCCCGCGATCAGAGGCGCGCCTGCTTCGGGTTCGCGTGTTTCGGTGAAGTACTTCTTGAGGTATGTTTCGGCCTCCGGCAATTCGAGTCCTGACCGCAACATCGCCCGCGCGGCGTAGACGCAGGGGCTGAGATCGTCTGGAATGGCCTGTTGCGCGCGTGCGATGAGCTTGGCGGCGTCATCGTAGCGTTTCTGAAGCACCAGCACGATAGCCAACATGCGGTAGGCCTCGATTCGATCTGGATTCAGCTCCAACGCGGCCTGGCTGTGCTGTTCGGCCTGGACGAAGTCGGCGTGTTGCGGGCTGATGTAGTAGTTGGCTAGCGTGATTTGCGCCTCATAGTTCCGGGGATTCGCATGGACGGCTTTCTGGTACAGTCCCTCCAACTTGTCGTCTTGTTTCTCGGTGCGGGCAATATAGGCTAGGGCGAGATAGCCGCGGGCTGGATCGATCTGGAGCAAGTCGTTGGCGAGTTGCGCGGCCTTATTCTTATCGCCCCCGACCACACCGGGCGCCTCCATGAAATATTGCACTTGATCGAAGAGGTTGTCCGGATCTTTGGGAGCGATGGCCAATGCGGCGTCAAATTCAGCGTGAACTTTGCGCGCGAATCCAAGCTGCTTTAGGAAAGACGCATGATCGGCTTGATCGGCGTAGATCTCGCCCAGCTCTCGGTGCGCCGGGCTCGACTTCGGATCCAGCCGGACGGCGGCTTCTGCGAGCTTCGCCGCATCATCAAGGTTGTTGAACTCGTGCTGGATTCGCGCCAGAACGTAGTTGGCGTGAGCATCTTCCGGATGCGCCTTATAGGCGGGCTCTGCAATTTCACGCGCGCGCTTAAAGTGGCCGTTGTCGATAAGCGCCTCGGCGGTCGGATCAGCTGCCGCCACGCTGACGACGGATAGGAGTGCCAATGTCCGGATTGACTTACTCATTTCGCAAGGCTCGGTTTGGGTCGACCGCGGCGGCGCGGTGGGCAGGAAGATAACATGCGATCAGAGCCACGGCGAGCAACAAAACGCTGATGGAGAGAAATGTTTCGGCATCGGTGGGGCTAACCTGGTACAGGATGGACTTCATTAATGGAGTCAGCGCGAACGCGGCGGCCAGGCCGATGCCCAGCCCGGCCAGCGCAAGTTTGAGCCCTTGGCCCACCACCAAGGAAGCTAAGTCGCCGGCCGCCGCACCGAGCGCCAGGCGGATTCCGAACTCGCGTTTGCGGGCGGCCACCGAATAGGCCATCACACCGTAAATGCCAAGGGCCGCGAGGAAGAGCGACAACACCGCAAAGAAAATCGTGATTTGACCGACGATCGCTTGGGGCGCGCGCTCCTGGGCCATCATCTGCTGCATGGATTGCACGCTGGCCACGGCCTGACCTTTGTCTATTGCCAGCACGGCGCGGCGGACCGCGGATGCCATGTCTTGCGGCTCGGAATTCATTCGCATCACGACTCGCATATTGCGGGAGGGGAACTGCGAGTGAGGCAGATAGGACTCTGGTTCGAACAGATCGGTCTCGTTTTGGCCTTGGGTGTCCTGGACCACGCCGACGACAGTCACGACGTTGGCGAAGTTGGCTCCGTAGCGAATGCGTCTTCCAACGGGGTCTTCGCCGGGCCATTCGCGCCGCGCCAGCGCCTGATTGATGACGGCGACCGGCGGCGAGCCGGCTTGGTCCTGTTCGGAGATGACGCGGCCGCGCAGCAGCGTGATTCCCATGGTACCGAAATAGTCAGGAGTCACTGCGCTCAGATGCATGGTCGGAACATCCCGGAGAGCTGGCCTGGGACGCCCGTCAATGGCATATCCGGCGTAGTTCCCGTTGTCCGCGAAAGGTACCAGAAGCCCAGCCGCCGCTGAAGCCACACCCGGTAGCCGGCGGATTTGTTGGAGCACGCCGGCATAGAACGTTTCCACGCGCTTTGGGTCGGTGTAGCGCGAACCCGACAGCGCCAGCTGAGCCACCAACAGTCCGTTGGGCTGAAAGCCCGGCTCGCTGGTATACATGCGCATCAGGCCCTTGGCCAAAAGACCCGCCGTTACGAGCACCATCAAGGCCAGCGCCACTTCGAACACAATCAGACCGTTCTTGAGGCGATTGCCGGCGGCGCCGCCGGAGAGTCGCGAAGTGTTTTCCTTTAACCCGTCATTCACTTCTAAAGACCAACAGCGGAAGGCCGGCGCGAATCCGAATATCAGGCCGGTAGCGAGCGCGATGCCAAACGTGTAGAGCAGTGTGTTGCGGTCCACCCGCAATGCCCCGGAGTCGGGAAGATACTGGCGGACTTCGACCGGAATAGCCTGGGCGAGCCAATGCACGCCGCCCATCGCGAACAGGACGCTAGCGCCCGCGGCCAGCAGGAACAGCACCAGATTTTCGATCAGGAGCTGGCGCAACAAGCGGCCGCGCCCGGCTCCGATCGCCAGCCGTACAGCCATTTCCTTGTGCCGGCTCACGGCGCGCCCGACCACCAGGTTGGCGACATTGCCGCAGGCGATCAGCAACACGCAACCCACCAGCGAAAAAACAATCAAGAGCTGATCGGTCCCGGCCTGTTTTCCAATTTCATCCTGCAATGTGCGGAGTTGAACGCTTCGGCGCGCGTTGGTGGCCGGGTAATCTCTTTGGAGCCGGCGCGCTACGGTCTGCAGGTAGCCGCCGGCCTGCGGAAGGCTCACGCCGGGACGCATGCGCGCGATCACATTGACATAGCGCACGCGCCGATTGGATCGCTCCGCATCAGTCAACGCCAGCGGCATAAAGATCGCGGCCCTGCCGAGAAGCGGCAAATGGAAGCCGGCTGGGAGGATCCCGACGACGGTCACTTTCCGGCCGTCGATTGGAATTGTCTTGCCCACCAGAGCCGGATCGCTTTGGTAGCGGCTTTGCCACAATTCGTGGGTGATGATCGCGACTGGCGCGGCTTCGGGCAGGTCTTCTTGCGGCAGGAAACCGCGGCCCAGCTGCAGCGTGACGCCCAGCATGTGGAAGAACTCAGGGTGGACTCGCGCACCGTAGAGTTGCTCGGGCTCATCTCCGTGCAGCAGCGTAAAAATGGGAGTGGTGAAGGCGCAAATGTCTTCGAAAACCTGGTGGTCCTTGCGCCAGTCGAAGGCATCGGCCGGCGCCACGACACCCACTGAGGAGTTTCTTGGATCGACCTCCCGAATGGTCACCAGTTGATTGGGATCCGGATAGGGCAACGACTTAAGGATCCAGGCGTTCACCACGCTGAAGATGGCCGTGTTGACTCCGATGCCGAGCGCCAGCGTGAGCAGCGCGATGGCCGTGAACCCGGGACTCTTGCGGAGCAGCCGGGCGGCGTAGCGCAAGTCCTGGGTGGTCTCATCCACGAGACGCAGCCCGCGCGCCTCGCGGCACTCCTCCTTGAGCGGTTCCAGGTGACCGAATTCGATGCGCGCCTGACGTTCGGCCTGTTCGCGCGGCAGGCCGCGGCGGATCAAGTCGTCGGTGTAGCTCGCAACGTGATGGCGCAGCTCGGCGTCCATCTCGTGCTCCATGCGGATGCGGTCGAAGGAGTCGCGCGCGAAGGTGCGAAGACGCGCCCACCAGGTCATGACTTCTCCGGGGCCGCCTTCAACACGCCCAGCACGCCTTCACTCAGACGATTCCAGTTCTCGGTCTCGATCTTTAATTGGCGCCGTCCTTCCGCGGTAAGCCGGTAGAACTTGGCTTTGCGATTGTTCTCGCTCTCGCCCCATTCGGCCCGGATCAAGCCGCGGTGCTCCAGGCGGTAGAGGGCCGGATAAAGCGAACCCTGCGGGACGAGAAGACGATTGGCCGACAGCTGCTGGATGCGCAGCAGAATGCCGTAGCCGTGCATGGGCTCCAGCGACACCGACTTCAGGATCAGCAGGTCCAGCGTGCCTTGCAGCAGATCGGATTGCTTGTTCATCGACACCTAGACAATCTAGGAGGAGTCTAGCGCGACTCTCCTAGATTGTCAAGGAGAACAAGAAACGGGCTCGGGATGTCCTTAACTCGAATTAGGCCGCGCGGCCCACCGCCGCCAGTTCTTTCACCAGGCTGGAGAGAAAAGCCTTGGCGTCGCCGAACAGCATGATGGTGTTGGGCATGTAGTACAGATCGTTGTCGATGCCGGCGAAACCGGGGTTCATGCTGCGCTTGATGACCATCACGGTACGGGCCTTGTAAGCTTGGATGATCGGCATTCCAGCGATGGGACTCTTGGGATCGGTTTCGGCCCCCGGATTCACCACATCGTTAGCTCCAATGATCAATGCAACGTCTGCGTTAGGCATTTCGGGATTGATGTCGTCCATCTCGCGCAGCTTGTCGTAAGGCACGTCGGCCTCGGCCAGCAGCACGTTCATGTGGCCGGGCATGCGTCCGGCCACCGGATGTATGGCGAATTCGACATTGACGCCCCGCTTGGTGAGGAGCTCGTACATTTCGCGGAGCTTGTGTTGCGCCTGCGCGACGGCCATGCCGTAACCGGGAATAACCACGACAGTTCGCGCAGAATCCAGGATTTGCGCAGCTTCATCGGCGGTAGCGGACCGATATGGCCGGGCTTCCGATGCAGCCGCCGAAGTCTGCAATTGGCCGAAGGCGCCAAACAGCACATTGCCGAAGGAGCGGTTCATGGCGCGGCACATGATGATCGCAAGTATGAAGCCCGACGACCCGTCCAGCGCGCCCGCGACGATCAGCATTTTGTTGTTGAGCACGAATCCCATGGCGCTGGCCGACAGCCCGGCATAAGAGTTCAACAGCGCGATCACGGTGGGCATATCGGCTCCGCCAATCGGAATGATCAACAGCACGCCGAACACCAGCGCGAGCACGGTGAAGATCGGGAACAGAATAGTGCGGTCGGGTGAAATGATCAGGGCCAGCCCAATACCAGCCGCGGCGGCAAAGACTCCCAGATTGACGAAGTTTTGTCCCTTATATGTGATAGGGCGCTGGGGCAAAGTCTCCTGCAGTTTGCCGAATGCCATCATACTGGCGGTGAAGGTCAGGAACCCGAGCAACGTTTCAACAATGAGAGCGGTCATCTCGGTGGTAGTTAGCGCGGGTCCTTGGTTGATGCCCTTGTAGTACTCAGCGGTTCCAATCAGGGCCGACGCCAGCGCGCCGCACGCGTGCGAGAACGCGGTTCGCTGCGGAACCGCGGTCATGGGCATGATGTAAGCGATAGGGATTCCTGCCGCCGTTCCGAGGACGAAGGCCACCAGAATCCATTGGTAGCTGACTACTTCGAAACGCAGCAGCGTGCCGGCCACGGCCAGCACCATGCCGATCTCGCCCACGATGACCCCGCGCCGGGCGGTGGCCGGCGAGTTCATCCATTTAATGGCCAGGATGAATCCCATGGCCGCGATCATGTAAATAAGCGGAAGAAGGGTATTGTCCAGCTTCATTTCTTTTCCGGCTCCCGTTTCTTAAACATCTTCAACATGCGGTCGGTGATCAAGTAGCCGCTCACCGCGTTGAGCACGGCCAAGAACACGGCCGAGAAGCCCAGAACGCGCGAAAGCGCGCTGGCATCTTTCGCGCCGGTGATCAAGATCGCGCCGACTACGGTGATGGCCGAGATCGCGTTGGTCAGCGACATCAGCGGTGTATGCAGCAACGGCGATACGCCGCGAATGAGCTGGAAGCCTAGAAAAGCGGCCAGCATGAATACCCAGAGGTCAAATTCATAACCTCCCATTTCCTCACCTTCCTTCCCCGGCTCGAACGGGAGCCAGGCCTAACTTTTCGATCACGCGAGCATGCACCACCTCGCCGCCTTGCGTGACCAGAGTCTCGCGAATGATTTCGTCTTCGCGATTGACCTTCAGCTCGCCTTTGATCACCATCAGCTTCAAGAACGACACCAGGTTGGAGCCGTACATCTGGCTGGCGTGGTTCGGGATCGTGGAGGGAATATTGAGCGGGCCCAGGATGCTGATGCCGTTGTGAACCACGGTCTGGCCAGGGTGCGTCAGCTCGCAGTTGCCGCCACGTTCGGCCGCGATATCGACGATAACCGACCCGGGCTGCAGCGCGCTGGCCATCTCGGCAGTCACGAGGATGGGCGCTTTCTGGCCCGGAACCGCGGCGGTTGTGATCACCACGTCCTGCTCCCGGATCACCTCGGTGAGCAGCTCGCGCTGCTTGCGGTAGAAATCTTCTCCCATGGCCTTGGCATAACCGCCCTTGTCTTCGGAAGCGCCGGCCTCGATATTCAAGACGACAAATTTTGCACCCAGGCTCTCGATCTGCTCTTTGACGGCGCTGCGGATATCGTAGGCGGAAACCACCGCTCCGAGACGCCGGGCGCTGGCGATGGCCTGCAGTCCCGCGACGCCGGCGCCCAGGATGAAGACTTTCGCGGCCGTAACGGTTCCGGCCGCGGTCATCAGCATGGGAAACATTTTCGGCAGCGTAGTGGCAGCCAGCAGGACGGCGCGATATCCGGCGATGGTCGCCATCGACGAGAGTGCATCCATGCTCTGGGCGCGCGTGATGCGCGGCATCAGCTCCATGGCGAAGTACGACACACCGGTGCGTGCCAGGTCGGGGATTTCGCGGACGGCGGTTAAGGGTTCACCGAAACCAATCAGGATCTGCCCCGAGCGCAGCAGGCTTAGATCAGCGCGGCCGGCGTCCGGATTTGCGCCCAAGCTGCGAACCTGGACGATGATGTCGGATTTCCCGAAAATCTCGGCGCGATTGGTGACGCTTGCGCCGCGGGCCCGATATAGATCGTCCGGGAAACCCGCTTCGACGCCCGCCGATTCTTCGACCAGGACGCTGGCGCCAATCTTGCCGAGCGCTTCGCAAGCTCGGGGAATCAGCGCCACACGGCGCTCGCCCGGGAAGGTTTCCCGCGGCACTCCTATAGTCACAGCCAAAGCATTACCTCCCTTTGGAGGGTTGTTGAGAAGCTCAGTTTTGCATCACGATTCGGCCCATGAAGCTCCAGCGGCGTCATGGCATCGAGCTGCGGTCAAGCCTCCAACAGCCCTTTAGAGATCATACCCTCATCGCAAGAAGTTTTGGCGGGACGGTTCACTAGGCGGTTCAGCAAGCGCCCATGACGACGCAGAGAAAGCAACTTGCTCGTGGGCGTCGTTGGGACGCTAAGCAGCCCGCTCAACTAAAAAAGAGGCCCACCCCGATTGACACAGTCATCGTTTTGATATATGCTTGCCCAAACTCCGGTTTCGGGTTCTACGGGGTAGAAAAGGGGACAACTAATGAGTTGCACCAGGTATGTGCGGCATTTACTAGCCGGTCTTGCGATTCTTTTCCTGTTTGCCGTTTTCGCTTCGGCACAGAGCACCATCTCCGGACAGGCCAAGGATAGTTCGGGTGCTGTGATGGCAGGCGTAACAGTCGAAGCCACGAGTCCAGCCTTGATCGAAAGATCGCGTACCGCGACGACAAACGGTGAGGGCCGATACGCCATCGTAGACGTTCGTCCTGGCACGTATACCGTGACCTTCACCATGCAAGGTTTTAGCCAAGTGAAGCAGCAAGTAGAAGTGCCATCCAACGTAACGGTGCCAGTTGACGCGGTCATGCAAGTGGGCGCGGTGGGGCAAACGGTCGAGGTGCAGGCCCAAGTCGCAACGGTGGACGTGGAGAACGTGGCGCACCCGGAGGTGTTGTCCAGGACCGATATGGATTCGCTTCCGACAGCGCGGAACATGCAATCGATCGGCTCTTATGTTCCCGGCGTTCACCTCAATGCACCCGACGTGGGTGGCTACCAGCAGATCGAGCAGACCTACATGTCGGCGCACGGGCAGCCGGCCACGCGGGATACATATCTGCTGGACGGGATGCGTGTGAACACCATGCAGCTGGACGGTCTGATTCAGATCTACGTCGATAACGGCCTTCTTTCGGAGTCGACCTATCAGACCAGCAACGTCACGGCCGAAGTGCAAGGCGGCGGCGTTTACACCAACCTGGTCCCGAAAGACGGCGGCAATGAGTATCACGGAGCGCTGTACCTTGGGTACACGCCGGCGCAGTTCGTAGGCAATAACGTCAACCAGTCCCTGATCTCGCGGGCGCAGGCTAACGGGTTGTCAACGTTCGCCGGCCAATCAGCCGTGAATCGAATCGAGGACTTCGACGGCAACGTCAGCGGGCCAATCATCAAGGACAAATTGTGGTTCGTGTTAGGCGGGCGAAAGCAACTCAGCTTCATTCAATCCGCGGGATCGTTCTACCTCAACGGAGCGCCCGGGATTGAGAGAAGTTACATTTACAGTGGCGATATCAGGCTGGTGTGGCAGATCAATTCGAAAAACAAATGGTCCGCCATGTGGCTTCGCGATTGGAAGACCAAGGAGAACGACGTGGTAACGGATGCCGGCGGCTACACCGACATCAACCCGGCCGTTTCGACCCTGGAACGCATGCCGAAGATGTATTACATTCTCCAGACGCGCTGGACCGGAACCCTGACGCCCAAACTGATCCTGCAAAGCGGCTTCTCTCTGACCAAGCTCGACTACAACATCAACAACCATTCCGAAAACAACTACACGCCGTTTTCTCCGGAATGGTATGCCAACGCCACGGAGTTGGACACCGCCTTGCTTCACCGCAGCGTCGCGGGAGGCGTAAATACATTCTCCAAGTACGATCGGTATGTTTGGAACGCGATGGGCGCCTACATCACTGGATCGCACCAGTTCAAGTTTGGAGTCACCGATGACTGGGGTATCGACCAGCTGGACAACATT
>DATJWJ010000046.1:0-13268 GCA_035501355.1 Bryobacteraceae bacterium
TCCAGCCGAAAACAAACCGCGCTGAGCGGCGTCCTCTTCCATCACATATGACCGCCGGCCGAATCCTGATCGTGGACGACGACACGCGCCTCGCAGGCATGCTGACTGAGCTCCTGGTCCCGGACGTGAGCATGCCGAACAGGGATGGGCTCGATCTTCTGCGGCACCTGAGAACGGAAGGGAGCAAACCCGTTCTGATCGTCATCGCGCTTCCGGATGAGCATGACCGGATTCCGGCACTGGCGGCGCGCCTGCGTGCTCTTCTTCGCCGCTCTGCCAATGTCCAGCTGGATTCCACTCCGCTCGCGGTAGGTCCGCTGGCGATTTACCCCCGAACGATGTCGGCCACTCTCGAGGGAGCGCCCTTGCGCCTGACCACCGCCGAGTTCATGCTGCTGCAGGCTCTGGCCCGATCCGCCGGGCGAGTTCAGAGCCGCGAAACTCTGACGTATCAGGCGCTGGGACGCCCGCTCCAGCCGTTTGATCGCAGCATCGATACTCACATCTCGAACATCCGGCGGAAACTTTGCCTGGATCCAGCGCGGGGCATAAAAATCAAGAGTTCCAGAGGCCACGGCTATGTGCTCACCGTTCCTGACGCCCGCGCCTGAGAAGTAGCTTCGTGTCCCGGTGGGTCAAGGCCACAGCACGTCGCGTCAGATATAATCGCTAACTGAGGATAAGAAATGAAATTCCACAGCCTGATCGAATCCAGCGTTGTTTTCCTTTTGGCGGTCGCGTCCCTTTCGGCGCAGAGCGCGCCAGCTCCCAAAGCAGGCGTAGTGCCCCGCGCCGCAAACGGGCATCCCGATCTTTCGGGCATCTGGTCTAACGCTACTCGCACACCCTTCGAGCGTCCCGCCGTCTTCGAAGGAAGAGCGACCATCTCCGATGAGGAAGCCCGCAAGTGGGAAGCCAGAGAAAAGCAGCGCTGGGAGGAAGGCTCGAAAATTGACGGCGGCCGCCCGGTCTCAATCGAAGGCGGCGCCTACAACGTGCTGTTCTATGACAATGGGTCTGAACTGGCGCGCATCGGCGGTCAGAAGCGGACCTCGATGGTGGTCGATCCGCCTGATGGCCACGTTCCTCCCATGCTCCCGGAAGCACGCAGTCGACTGGCGCGCCGCCGCACCATTATTCCCGGCGATTACAAAAGTCTTTCTAACGACACGCGCTGCCTGGTCGGCAACACTCCCTCGGTACCCCTGGTGCCCGCCCTCTACAACAACAACATCGAGATCGTGCAATCCGCCGATTCCATTCTGATCGAGGTGGAAATGGTGCACGACGCCCGCATCATCCACATGACCTCGAATCACCAGCCGCCGGCCGTCCGCCAGTGGTTCGGCGACTCCATTGGACACTGGGAAGGCGACACCCTGGTGGTCGAAACAACGAACTTCAACGACGAGACACACTACCGCGGCGCCACAAAGGATCTGAAGGTCACCGAGCGCTTCAAGCGCGTAAGCGACAAGACCATTGAATATCGGGCCACCATGGAAGATCCCTCCACGTGGACCAAGCCCTGGTCCATTGAACTGGCTTTTAGCGCCGTGCCCGGACCGCTCTACGAATATGCCTGTCATGAAGGCAACTACGCCATGGTCGACATTCTGGGCGGGAAGTAGCGCCGCTTATCAGGCGGAGAGCAACCGGATCGGCGAGGAGCTTTGAATTGATCGCGGCGGACATGCTTCCGAGCATCGAGAAGGTAGTCGGGCCGCGCGGCTATTTGCACCGGCCTGAGGACCTGGCGCTCTACGAATATGACGGCGGTGTCGATAAAGCCCGGCCTGATCTGGTGGTGTTTCCGCAATCCGGCGAGGACGTTGCGGCGTTGGTGAAAATCGCGGTTGAGAACGGCATCCCCATCGTGGGCCGGGGCGCCGGCACTGGCCTGAGTGGCGGAGCGATTCCAAGCTCCGGCGGCATGGTCATTTCGTTCGCCCGCATGAACCGCATCGTCTCCACAGACCTGGCCAACGAACGCGCCGTGCTCGAACCGGGCGTGGTGAACCTGGAAATTACGCAGGCCGTCGAGCGGCAGGGTTATTTCTACGCGCCGGATCCTTCCAGCCAGCGCGCCTGCACCATTGGCGGCAACGTGGCCGAAAATTCCGGCGGTCCACATACGCTGGCCTACGGCGTCACTACCAATCACGTCCTGGGTCTGGAAGCAGTGCTGCCCGACGGAACGCAAATCTCAACTGGTGGAGTCGCGCCCGACTTGCCGGGTTATGATCTGACCGGCCTGCTTACGGGCTCGGAAGGAACCATGGCGCTGGTTACCAGGATCACGGTGCGGCTGATGCGGCAGCCGGAAATGGTCAAAACGCTGCTCGCGGTTTACGACCGCGTGGACGATTGCGCCGACACGGTGGCCGAGATCACCGCGCGCGCCATCACGCCCGCCGCCATCGAGATGCTGGATGGCGTCATGCTGCGCATGGTGGAAGTGGACACGCATGCCGGTTATCCAATGGATGCCGCCGCGGTGCTATTGATCGAGCTGGAGGGGTTGCGCGAAGCCGTCGAGGAACAGACTGCGCAAATCGAAGATGTCTCGAAATGCTGCCGCGCGCGCGAAGTCCGGGTGGCGCGCTCCGCCGCCGAGCGCGAGTTGTTATGGAAGGGGCGCAAGAACGCCTTCGGCGCGGTGGGCCGCGTGAGCCCATCCTACTATGTGCAGGACGGCGTGGTGCCGCGAACCAAGATCGCGCCCACGCTGCGGCACATCGGTCAGGTCTCCGAGAAATACGGGCTGACCATCAGCAACATTTTCCACGCCGGAGATGGCAACATGCATCCGATCATTTTGTTCGACGGGCGCAAATCCGGCGAGCTGGATCGGGCGCGCGCCGCCGGAGACGACATCTTGCGATTCTGCATCGACCAAGGCGGCTCCATCACGGGTGAACACGGCGTCGGCATCGAAAAGAAAGAGCTGATCGGCGAGCAATTCTCCGACGACAGCCTGGAGATGATCCGGCGCTTCAAGACGCTGTTCGATCCCACCTGCCGTCTTAATCCCGGCAAAGTGCTGCCTACCGGCAAAGGGTGCATGGAGATCCGCCAGCCGCCCGCCATGGTGGTTTAGTCTGGCCGTGACCGAGGCGCTGCTGGAGACAGTCCGGGCGCACCGCGAGGCGATGATCGCGTTCACACGCGAGCTGATCTCGATTCCCACTGAGAATCCGCCTGGCAACCAATACCGGGACGCGGTGCAGTTGATCTGCCGGCGTTTAAGCGAACTTGGGCTTAGCGATACACGCCTGGATGGCGATTGCGTTCTCAGCTTTGTTGGAGACGGCCAGCGCACGCTCTATTTCAGCGGGCATTACGATGTGGTCCCGGCTCAAAGCGCGTCGCAATTCGATCCCGAGATCAAGAGCGCGAACCTGTTCGGCCGGGGATCGTCCGACATGAAGAGCGGCTTAGCGGCTATGACCTATGCCGCAGTGGCGCTGCGCGACTCGGGTGCCCTGCGAAACGGGCGAGTCGGCCTGGTCTTTGTCCCAGACGAGGAAACGGCCGGCCCTCGGGGATCGCGCTATCTCGCCGAGCGCGGGTTGCTGGGAGCCGGCGGGATCGCAATGCTGACGCCCGAGCCCACCGGGGGCGTGGTATGGAATGCGAATCGTGGAGCGATTACGCTGCGAGTTACCGTCCCAGGAAAAACTGCGCACGTCGGAAGGCAGCACGAGGGCGTCAATGCGTTCGAACGCATGCTGCCCGTCGCCCAGGCGCTTATGGAGCTGAAGAGCGAGGTCGAAAAACGAGCCACTGCATTCCAGATCCGGCCCGAAGCGGCCCGGCGCTCCATTCTGATGCTGGGCGGGCAGGCCCAGAGTGGCGTGAACTTCAACGTGGTGCCCGAACGCTGCTCGTTCACGGTGGACCGGCGCATCAATCCAGAAGAAAGCTTCCTAGAGGAGAAGCAAAGCCTGCTGGCGGTGATCGAGCGGGCACGGGCGGATGGGGCACAGCTTGAAATCGAGGTCCTCCAGGAAGGCGCCTCCTGCGGCGTCGATGCAAATGGCGCGGCGGGTAAAGCGCTGGCGCGCGCTATCGAGACGGTCACCGGGAAGGCGGCGCAATTCGAGATGTGTCCAGGGCTGCTCGAGATCCGCTTTTACGCCGAGCGCGGGATTCCGGCGTTCGCCTATGGACCCGGGCTGCTTACCGTTTCGCATGGGCCGAACGAATTTGTTCCCATCGAACGGATCGTAGAATGCGCGCAGATCTACGCCCTCGCGGCGGCAGAACTGCTGAGGTAGCTCAAGGAAGCGCAGCCAGCAGCGCTTCCATGGATGCGTTGTCGCCGAAGGTTTGGCTGATGTGCGCAAAGCGATCGACGTTGCCAGGCCCGAACACGAAGCTGCCGCCGAGTTGAAACGGATTTGCACCCAGCTTGTGCTGGCGGTGCCCGCCCGCGCTGGCGCGTTTGCGAAACGCCGCATTGTCGGATCGCAACAAGTGCAGGATGTTGGCCGATTTCAGGCCCGCCGCGCGGTAAGCTCGGCGACCGGCATCGATCAACAGTGGAAAGGCGATGCCGGTTTCCTGGCGAAACGCGGCGGCGTAGTGCGCGTCACCTAGACCAATAGCCGCCAGCTTTGCGCCGCGCGTTTCAAATTCTTGTGCATGCTCGCGCAACTGCGCGACGTGCTCGCGGCAGAAGATTCATCCATAATGACGCAGAAAAACAATTACCGCCGGAGTGGAGGCCCACAGTGTGCCTAGCTGGATGGAACAGCCCTCGGAATCGGGCAGCGTGATTCCGCCCAGTTCCTGGCTGAGTGTCCCAGAGGTGGCGGCCACGTTACCGTGTAGGAACCGGCTGCAGGGCGCGGCTCTCGATGATGCGGTCGATAATGCCGTATTCGAGCGCCTGGTCCGGTTCGAGAATGTAGTCGCGATCCACGTCGCGCGCGATCCGCTCGGTGGGCTGGCCGGTGGCATTGGAGAGAATCTGGTTCAGCGATTCACGCATGCGCAAGATTTCGCGCGCATAGATGTCGATGTCGGTGGCCTGGCCGCCCAGGCCGCTCATGGAAGGCTGGTGGATCAGAATGCGCGAGTGCGGCAGGCTGTAGCGCTTGCCCTTGCTGCCGCAAGCCAGCAGGACGGCTGCCATGGAAGCGGCTTGACCGACACAATACGTCACGATGTCGGGCTCAATCAGGTTCATGGTGTCCAGAATCGCCAGACCGGCCGTGATCGACCCGCCGGGCGAGTTGATGTACAGCGAGATGTCCTTTTCGGGATCTTCCGCGGCCAGAAATAGCATCTGCGCGATGATCAGGTTCGCCACGTTGTCGTCGATGGGCGTTCCCAAGAAGATGATGTTCTCTTTGAGCAGGCGCGAGTAAATATCAAACGCGCGCTCGCCGCGTGAGGTCTGTTCCACCACCATCGGCACCAGGACTGAATTCTGCATTCGGAAAACTCCCTCCAAAACATCCATGATAGCGCGCCCGGCCAAGCGCGACGGAAATGATCCCGATACTCGCAAGAAATACTTCCCCCGCGCGAAGGTTGAGACGTAGCATGGAGTACATGAACGATACATTCTTGGCAGGACGAAATGCGTTAGTCACAGGCGCAACACGCGGCATCGGGTTTGCGATCGCGGAGGCGCTCTCGCAGGCGGGAGCGGGCGTCGTAATCTGCGGGCGCAATCAGGAAGGAGTCGAAACGGCAGTAAGGAAGCTGACCAATCAGGCAAAAAGTAAAGTGGCTGGAAAAGTTGCCGATGTAAGAGGCAGCACAGAGGTAGGCGAATTGTTTTCGTTTGCAGACAGAGAGCTGGGCGCTTTAGACATTCTGGTGAACAACGCCGGGGTGGGGGTCTTCCAAAGCACGGCAAAACTGAGCGTCCAAGATTGGCAAACGACGCTGGAAACGAATCTGTCGGGTGTATTCTATTGCTGCCGTGAAATGTTGGGACGGCTGCTGCGGAATCGCGCCTCCGGATACATCATCAACATAGGTAGCCTGGCCGGCAAGAATGCATTCGCTGGTGCGGCAGCTTACAATGCTTCGAAATTCGGCTTGAAGGGATTTAGTGAAGCAATGATGCTGGATCATCGATACGACAACGTGCGAGTCACTCATATAATGCCCGGCAGCGTCGATACGGAATTTAGTCCGAGCTCAGAAAGAGCGGACTGGAAGATAGCTCCCCAAGATATTGGGCAGATCGTGCTGATGTTGCTGAGAATGCCAGATCGGACTCTAGTGAGCCAACTAGAGGTAAGGCCGTCAAGACCTAGGAAATAAACGGGTTGGGCAGGAAGGCGCAGTATGGCATGCGATTTGCTCAAGAAAAGTCGGGAGTAGAAGTGAAAGGGGCCCAGAAAATGTTACGGCTAAACGTTCCCTTAGATCCGACGAAGACGGGAAGAGAGGCAGAAGCTCTGGAGATGAACCTCTGCCGGATGATCGTCGGCCAAGACGAAGCCATCCAGCAAATCGTCAACATCTACCAGATGTATTTAACGGGGATGACGCCGCCGGGCCGGCCCATCGGTAACTTCCTGTTCCTCGGTCCCACTGGTTCGGGAAAGACTCGCATTGTAGAAGCTACTTCCGAGGCCCTGGTAAAGAATCCTCGGGCGGTAATCAAGATCGATTGTGCTGAATTCCAACACAGTCATGAGATTGCCAAGCTGATCGGCTCACCTCCCGGATACCTGGGGCATCGGGAAACGCATCCGCTGCTGAGTCAGGAAGTGCTGAATCAGTATCACACCGAGAACTGTAAGCTCAGCTTCGTACTGTTCGACGAAATCGAGAAGGCTAGCGACGCGCTGTGGAACCTGCTGCTCGGCATTCTTGACAAAGGAACGCTGACACTGGGCGACAACCGGAAGGTCGATTTCTCGCGTGCCCTGATCTTCATGACCAGCAACCTGGGCGCCTCAGAGATGAGCTCGCTTATGAGTCCGCGCCTGGGTTTCAATGCGGCGCACTCCCGGGATTCCCAAAACGGAACAATTGATGAAAAGCTGAATGGCAAGATCACTCGCAGCGGCGTGGATGCGGCGCGACGGAAGTTTACGCCCGAGTTCATCAACCGCTTGGACAAGATCGTGACGTTCCGCCCGCTCGGAACACCGGAATTGAAGAAGATCCTGGACATCGAACTGAATATGGTTCAACAGCGCATCTTCAACACGTCGCCTGAGAAGAGCTTCGTGTTCAAGGCCAGCGACGAAGCCAAGGATTTCCTGCTGCACGAAGGTACCGACATCAAATATGGCGCCCGGCATCTGAAGCGCGCCATCGAACGCTTGCTGGTTCAGCCCATGTCCAACCTGATCGCGACCGACCAGGTGCGGGGCGGTGACTGCGTCTTCGTCGATTTCGAGGCGGATCACAATTGCTTGACTTTTGTCAAAGAGGCCGAGGGGTTGGCGGTTCATGCCATGGCCGACATGGTGGACCGGTCCATCTCGATGCCCGCCTTCGCTTTTGCCAACGGCGCATTCGTCGAGGCTGCCAAGACGCAAAGCGCGCGCTCTTCGAAACGCGCGTAAACAACTGGTAATCCAGACAACGCCGTCAGCGCGAAGCTTCAAGCCCAGTGCTGACGGCGTTCTTCTTTAACTGGCGTCTTCCCGAAACTAGCTGGCACACTCGCCGCGGCCAAGCTGGAGCGAATACTCCGTCTCGTCGCCCCAATCCCGATACATCTCCGGATTCAGATCCGCCGGCTTAGCCAGGTCAATCGTCATGAGGCGGAAGGTCTCCACCTTATGCCGCAGCACGTAATCGCGGAATGATTCCGTGGGTTCGCGGTGAGCCGTATAGTGATCGAGTACTCGGCGCACGGCCAGCGGGGCCAAACGCGCCGGAATGCTCTGAATCGCGACGCCAAAGCGCATGATGCCGGCCTGGTCGTAACCCCCGCCCAGCAGCATCTGATAGTAGGGAACTTCCTTGCCCTCGATCTTGCGGGCATTTCCGTAAAAGCCGAAGTCCGCGATCCAATGCTGGCCGCAGGAGTTCGGGCAACCGCTGATCTTGATTTTGAGCCGGCGCACCAGCGGGTCGCTATGTCGGCGAACCTCTTCGGCCAATGCCGCGCCCAGCGTCATCGACTTAGTCAGCGCGAGGTTGCAACTGTAGGCTCCGGGACAAGTGGTGATGTCTTCGATCTCCTGCGCGCCCGCGTCAGCCAGACCGATTTGACGAAGTGCGGCATAAACTCGCCGCAAGTTTCGTAATGGAATGTAAGCCAGAACAAGATTCTGATCGACGGCCACGCGCAAGAGGCCATCCCCGGCATCCCGGGCAATCGCGGCTAAACCATGCATTTGCGCACCAGTCAGGTTACCTTGCGGAACCTTAACGGTGACGACGGCGTAGCCGGGCTGCTTCTGTTGACGGATATTTGTCTCTAGCCAGCGCTCGTATTGCGGATCCGAATGCCCGTTGGCCGGCACCACTGGGAGCAACGCGCCGGTGCCGAGCGGTGGTGGTGCTGATTGAAAACCACCAAAGCCGTCCGGGACCCGCTCGGGCGTCGGGATTCCGCCATGGGTCAGGATATCGTCGTACTCTTTTTCGATTTGCTCCCGGACCCAGTCAAACCCGCGCTCCCGCACGACAAACTTCAATCGAGCTTTGTTCTTGTTCTTGCGATTGCCATACTCGCTGAAGACCCGGATTACCGCTTCGCACTTGGCGACCAGTTGTTCTTCCGGCACAAATTCGTCGAGCAGGTTCGCTTCCACCGGCAACGGGCCGAGCCCGCCTCCCACTACCATGCGGAATCCACGCCGGCCGTCGCGAATCGCCGCGCGCAGCCCGATGTCGTGAATCGAGCCGACCATGCAATCTTCCTTGCAGCCTGAAAACGCGATCTTGAATTTGCGCGGCAGGCTATCGGTCAGCTCTTTGTGCAGGAACGCAAACGCGACCTTTTGCGCATAAGGATGCACGTCGAAGACTTCGTCTTCGAGCAAGCCGCTCAAGGGGCAGGCGGTGACATTGCGGACGGTGTTGTAGCAGGCCTCGCGCGTCGTGAGCCGGACGTCGGCCAGCCGATGCAGCACGTCCGGAACCTCGCGCAGCGGAACGAAATGATACTGGATGTTCTGGCGCGTCGTGAGGTGGCCCTTGCCGCCACAAAACTGGTCGGCGATGCCGGCCAGCTGGTCCATCTGCCGCGCGGTCAAGATGCCTCCCGGCACCTTGGTGCGGATCATGTGAACGCCGGCCTGGCGCTGGGTGTAAATACCGCGGCGAAGACGCTGCGCGCGGAACTCGTCGTCGGTGATTGCGCCCGCCACCCATTTCTCGGCGTGCGCGCGGAAAAGTTCGATGTCGGCTCGAACCGTCGCGTCGTAAGCTGCTTCGGTGCTGGCCGCCAGGTCGGATTCGGGAACACGCAGCATTTCCGTGGTCGCCATGGCCATTACCTCAATCTCTATAGAGATTACTATATTTGGGGTCTAATTACAATCTGGCAGTTCGCGGCCGGCGTAGTAGTTCAGGCTGTTGCGCCAGAAAGCGCCGTCTTGCGGGATACAACTGATTGATTCAGAAGAGGTAGTCCAGCGAACACGCGCGGAGACAGCGCGGTCAAGCACCGGAAAGTCCTGCCAGATGAAGCGAGCGATCAGGGCGGTATAGAGAAGCGCGATCAGGGCAAAAGCCATTACCCGTTCCTGGCGAAGTTCGACCAGGACGCAAATCGAAGCCAGTATCAGAACTGGCGCTAGCCACGCGGTGGAGAAATGAATCGGCGCTCGACTAAGTCCGTAAACGAGCGCGTCGGGTAATGCGTCCTGCGCGCTAGGGAGCACACACAGCAGCGCGGCGCTCACAGCCAGGAGACAAATGAAGAAGGCGCTTCGCACGCGCACGCGATCAATCGCGATTCCCAACAGCGCAGCCAGAGGAGGAAACAACGGCAATAAATAGCCGGGTAGTTTACCGCGGGATGCGGAGAAAAAAACGAAGCCAAAAGCGAACCACGCGGCCAGAAAGGTGGTGCGCCGGTCTTGATACAGTTTTTTTGAAAAGAGCAGGAGGGCTAGAGGGGTCCAGGGAAAGAGTCCGGCCGCGAGCACGGGCAGGTAAAACCAGAACGGCTGGATATGCAAAATCTCGCCGCTCACGAAGCGGGCGAATTGTTGATGGCCGAAAAACTCGTCAGCGAAGGCCGCTCCGTTGCGTGCTGCGACTAGCGTGTACCACGGCGCTGCGACTGCGGCGGCAACACCAAGAACGGTCAGCAGCGCGCGGACCTGGCGCCGCAGAAACCACAGGGCGGGAATAAAGAGCACCAGCGGCACCAAGCCTTTCGCTAGTATCGCAAGCCCCAGCAGCAGGCCCGACATGACCGTGCGGCGTGCGCTCACCGCTGGCGCGGGCAGGAGCATGAGCATCGCCGCGCTGAAGGCGGCCGACATCGGAAGATCCGGAGTGGCAACATGGCTCAAGGCCAGCCAGCCCACGGTTGTGGCTAAAATCAGCGTCGCAAATAGCGCCGGGCGCTGGCCGAATTGGCTGCGGAGCGCGAAAAAAAAGTAAATCAGGAAGGCCACGCTCGCGAGCGCCACCGGGAGCCGGGGCGCCAACTCCACGCCGAGCCCTGCCTTGAACCCCGCGGCCGTCATCCAATAAAGCAGGGCGGGCTTCTCAAACCAGGGGTGGCCCCACAGCCGCGGCGTGATCCAATCGCCGGTTTGTGCCATGGCGCGGCCGATGGCTGCGTAGCGTGGCTCGTCGGGGCCGAGCAGGCCGGTGCGCGTCAAACCGAAAAAATAGAGGAACCAGAGCGCGGAGCCGCCGAGTAGAGCCAGCGGCCAGCGGCTCCAAGAAATTTGCTTGAGCAAGTCCTAGTATATTTGGAGAGGATCGCCGTGGGCCTGCTCGAAATCGCGAAGCTTCCGACCGCCGAGAACGCAGTAATTCATTTGCACCCTGCCGACAACGTGGCCATCGCGCGCGTGGCGCTAACGCCCGGGCAGGAACTGCGAATAGATAGCCGGACAATTCGGGTCGAGGACCCTGTAGCTGCGGGCCACAAAATCGCCGTCGCGCCGATCGGTGCGGGCGAAAGCATCTTCCGGTATGGACAGAGGATCGGGCGCGCCCGCGCGCGCATCGAGCCAGGCCGGCACGTTCACACGCACAACGTCGCGTTCGAAGAGCTGTCGTTCGACTACGAATTTCCGAATGTAGAACTGCCCGTGCCGAAGCCTCCCCAAGATGCACCGTCGTTTCTCGGATATGTTCGCGAAGATGGCCGCGTTGGTACGCGCAACTACATCGCCGTGGTGGCGGCCAGCAACTGTGCAGCGCATACGGCCGAATTGATCGCAGCCAGTTACGACGGCGAAACGCTGCCACCCGGCGTGGATGGTGTGGCGCCGTTTCCACATGGAGAAGGCTGCGGGCACACGATCGGGCCGGATACCGAGCAGTTGCAGCGTACGCTAGGCGGCGTCTTGAATCATCCTAATGTCGCGGCGGCCATCATCCTGGGCTTGGGCTGCGAGGTGAATCAGATCGATCATTACCTGGGAGCGGGCGCCTCGCGCACCGATCGGCTGGTGGGAATGACGCTGCAATCGAGCGGCGGGACGCGGGCGACGGTAGAGGCCGCGCGCCAAGTGATTGCCCGGCAGATGGAGCGAGCGGCATCCGAGAAGCGCGTTGCGACACCGGCGTCCAAGATTGTTCTGGGCCTGAATTGCGGCGGTTCAGACTCTTTTTCCGGAATCACCGCTAACCCGGCGCTGGGCGTCTGCTGCGACCTGCTGGCAGCCGCGGGAGGAACGGCAGTGCTGGCCGAGACCACCGAGATTTTCGGCGCCGAGCATCTGTTGGTGCGGCGCGCGCGCAACCGTCAGGTGGCCGAGAAGCTGCTGGGGTTCGTCGCTCAATACAAGGCGTACCTGAACCGCTTCGGCGGCAGCTTCGACGACAACCCCACGCCGGGGAACAAAGAAGGTGGGTTGACCAACATCCTGGAAAAATCATTGGGCGCGGTGGCGAAAGCCGGCACGACGCCGCTGATGGATGCGGTGGATTATGCCGAGCGCATCGAGACGCCTGGTTTCGTTTTCATGAACACGCCCGGCTACGATCCGGTGTCTTTGACCGGGCTAGCGGCGGGTGGAGTGAATGCGATCGCTTTCACCACAGGACGTGGCAGCGCCATCGGATTTCCCACCGTTCCCGTAATCAAGATCGCCAGCAACAGCGCTACCTATCGGCGCATGCACGACAACATGGATGTCAACGCCGGCCGGATCGCCGATGGAGACGATAGCGTCGCCGGGGTAGGCCGCGAAATTTTCGACTTGCTGCTGAGAGTGGCATCCGGCGAGCGAACTTCGAGCGAGCGACTGGGGCATAAGGAGTTTGTGCCCTGGCGCATCGGTCCGGTTTTGTAGCCTATTGAGTTTCGGCGAGCAATTCGCGGGCTTCTTGTTCAAGATCCCCTTGCACCGCGATGATCATATCCAACTGTTGTTGCGCGCCGTGGCGGTCTCCTTCGGCCAGCAGCGCCTTAGCCAGATAGAAGCGGGCCCTTTCAGTCCAGGGTGAAGCGGGCCCCGCGATCACGCCGCGCAGTTGCTCGACTCCGCCCGCGCGGTCGTTTGTGAGCAGCATACAGATCCCGAGGTAGAACCGAGCCGGAACGAAATCAGGATGGGCAGCGGTCACCGAGCGCAATCCCGGTATGGCGCCTGCATAGTCGCGCGTTGAATATTTTTGCATGGCTGGAGCGAATCCGCCGGGTTCTTTGGGCGCAGACAAATACGCCGGAGCCTCGAAGCGCGCCAACTCCTGAAGGCGATCGGCGGGTAGGGATTGGCCGATTGGAACGTGGCCATTGGCGGTGCGCCCTTCACCGGCTTCCTTCCGCGATTCGGAAGCCAGCCACGCGAAGACTACTACCGCGATCGTCAAAATGAACGCGGTGAAAGCGTAAATTGCAAACCAGAAGCGAAACGCGGGCTTGTTCGCTGCGACTTTGTCCGGCATACAGGGCTGCACTTTCACGGTAGCAGTTCGCGGCAGTGGAACACATGTGCTATAAGTAGCCCTCATGAAGCTCCTGGTTGCTTTCAGCTTGTCTTGCGCTCTCGTTTTTGGAGCCGGTCTTCCTACCGCCGCTCCGGAACAAGCCGGCCTGTCGCAGGAACGTCTGGACCGGATCAACGGCATCATGCGCGAACACATCGCCCAAGGCCGCCTCAACGGCGCGTCGGGACTGATCGTGCGCAACGGAAAAATGG
>DATJWJ010000047.1:0-16809 GCA_035501355.1 Bryobacteraceae bacterium
GATTCTCGATTTTGGCTTGGTCCAGGATTTTACTCCAGCCGATCCGCGCATGACCTCGGCCTTCGCTGGGTCGGCTGCCTACATGTCGCCCGAGCAGGCGGCCGGCGAAGCTTTGACGGCCAAAACGGACTGGTATTCGGCCGGCGTGATGCTCTACGAGTGCCTGACTGGAAGCTTGCCGCACAGCGGCTCGCCGCAGGAGATCCGAGATCTGAAGAAGAGCGTAAAACCTCTTCCTCCGCGGGAGTTCGCTCCGGCCGTGCCGGAAGATATCAACGACCTGTGCATGGCGCTGCTCGAACTTGATCCTGCTCGCCGGCCGGATGCCCCGGAAATTCTAGCTCGGCTGCAAGCTGGTTCAGCCGGCGTCCGTCGAGTGTCGCCGGCCACGGCCGAGCCGTCTGAGAAGCGCTTGTTTGTGGGCCGCCAGAATGAGCTGGCGACGCTGCACGAGGCGTTTCAGAAGATGCGGCCCGGTGGAGCAGCCGTGGTGAGCGTGGAAGGCGAATCGGGTGTCGGCAAAAGTACGTTGGTGCGGGAATTTCTGGATGACTTGCGTGAAAATGCTGGAGCCGCGGTGCTGGTGGGGCGCTGCTACGAGCAGGAGTCAGTCCCCTACAAAGCCTTCGATGCCTTGATCGACGCGCTGACCTCCTATCTTCGCCGCCTGCCGCAATTGGAATCAGCCTCGTTAATGCCGCGCGATGTGGCACTGCTGGTGGAGTTGTTTCCCGTCATGGGACGGCTGCAGATGGTTTCGGCCGCGCGCGCTCGCTGGCCGGGCGCGCTCGAACGGCACGAGATCCGTCGCCGCGCTTTCCAAGCCGTGCGGGAGCTGCTTTCGCGTTTGGGCGATCACGTTCCGCTGGTGCTGGCCATCGACGATCTGCAATGGGGAGATCGCGACAGTGCCGATCTGTTGGCCGAAATCCTGCGTCAACCGGATGGGCCGGTGCTGTTGCTCATCGTCGCCTATCGGGGCGAGTACCTGGAGCGAAGCATGGCGCTGCGGGCGCTGCTTTCAACCATAGAGAGCCAACAAGTGGCGCGATTCAGCATTCAACTCGCTGCCCTGGGCGGCGAAGAAACTCACGAATTGGCCGAACAGCTGCTCACTCGCAGCGGAATCGACAATGCGGCTCTGGTAGACACCATCGTCCGCGAATCGCAGGGCAATGCCTATTTCGTGCGCGAGCTGGTTCAGAACGCGGCCGAAGAGCGTGTCACCGGCGTGATCCATCTCGAGTCGGTCATTCTGGAACGCGTGGCTTCCTTGCCGGAAGGGCCGAAGGCTTTGCTCGAAACACTGGCGGTAGCAGGCCAGCCGGTGAGTCAGTCCGTCGCCTACCTGGCCGCGGGCATGCGGGAAACCGATCCGGCGGCCATGTCGCTGCTGCGCTCCATGCGGCTGGTGCGGACCAGCGGAAACGCGCTCGACGACGATGTGGAACCGTATCACGATCGCATCCGCGAGAGTATCGCCACCAACCTGGAGGCGGACCGGCTTCGCGAGCGCCACCGCGCGCTGGCCGAGGCTTTTGAAGAATTGCAGACCGGCGAGCCGGAATCCATTGCGGTGCATCTCGAGCTGGGTGGCCGGCCGGAGCGAGCGCGCGGCTATTACCGGCGTGCGGCCGAAGCAGCCGGCGCCGCGCTGGCGTTCGACAAGGCTGTGCATCTGTACGCCCGCGCGCTGGATCTGGCGGATAAAGACTCAAAAGAGTGGCCGGAATTGTGGGAATTGCTGGCGGATGCGCAAGCCAACGCCGGGTTCAGTCTGGAGGCGGCGCAGCGCTATCAGAAACTGCTGGCGATGCCGGGCTACGAAAACCGGTCCGATCTGGCGCGCAAGGCCGCTTATCAGTTCTGCATCTGCGGGCATGCTCGCGAGGGAACCGAGGCTTTCCAGGAAGTGCTGCGGCGCGTTGGACTCCGGATGCCGCGTCGTGCGCTGACCGCGGTGGCTGGACGAATCGCGCTCTTAATCTGGATTCGCGTTCGGGGAGACCGGCTTGCCAAGCCTCGCGCCGGCGCGGATCTGGCGCGCAAACTGGAAGCCATCGACGTGGCGCAGTTCATGAGCCTGGGCGTGAGCGTCATTAATCCCTATGCCGGAACTTACTTCAGCGCTCTGGCGCTCGCGCTCGCCCTGCGCGCCGGCGAACCGGGACGCGCGTTGAAAGCGCTGGCGTGGGAAGCGGTTGTGACCGCGGCTTTTTCGGGCGGACGCAAGCGCGCCGAACAGCTTCTAACGCGCTGCGATGAAATCATCGGCAGTTGCGACACGCCGTTGAATCGCGCCTTCCTGAAAATGGCGCGCGCCATGGTGACCTATGAGCTGGGACGATGGGCCGATGCAAAACGGTTGCTGGAGGAGGCTGAGAGCGCGCTTTCAGAATGTTCGGGCGTCAACTTCGAATTGAATGTCACGCGCACTTATCTTCTGTGGGACTTGGTTTCATTGGGAAATTGCGCACAACTGGCAGCCATGTCGCCGGTGTGGTTTCGGGACGCGCTGAATCGCGGCGACGCCTTCACGGCGGCGAATGTGGGTGGACAGCCTTACGTGCTCGGTCTGCTCGGCCAAGACGATCCCGCGCGCGCGGCCACGATTCACGAGCAAGCTATGTCGCTTTGGCCGGCCCAGGAATACACGCTTCAGAAAATGATGGCCGGTCTGGGGCACGGCTGGATCGATTTGTATATCGACGATGCGGAGGCGGCCTGGCGAGGCGCTAACGAGCATTGGAAGCGCGCGCGCCGGGTATTCTTGCATCTGCTGGAAAATATCCCGGCGTACATGCTGCAGTGGCGCGGGCTCTCGGCTTTGGCGATGGCCGAAAAGGCGCGCAAGGAGGGCCGGGACGAGCGGGAATTCCTGCGTTCGGCCGAACGCGACGCGGGGGTGTTGCGCGGTCTGACGCTGGCGCATGGTCCAGCCATGGGCGAGGCCATTCTGGCAGGCGTAGCTGAGTTCCGCGCGGACCGGAATCAGGCTATGGCATATTTGCAATCCGCGGCCCGTACCTTCGAGGACTTGTCCATGCTGACGCTGGCAGAGATCGCGCGCCGGGAACTTGGCCGGTTGCAAGGCGGCGAAGAAGGCGCTCGAATGACACGCAGCGCGGAAGAAAAACTGCGCTCCTATGGCGTGCACAACCTGGACGCGATGCGCCGGTTGTGGTTGCGTGGCGCCGGGATACTGTGAGGCGCGGCGTCTTAGGCCGTCTTGGCCGCGCTCGAACTCTCCGGCTGCTCCTTATAACGGATCTGATCGATCGGCTGAGGGTAACCCATCGGGCCGTAAATGAAACCGGGGCTCCCGGAAACTCCCCAAGCGGCCATTTTTCCAGAAATGCAAGCCGCTTCCACGCAGCCGATGTTGATGGGCGTGTAGGTCCAGTCGCCGGCCAGGAAGAGATTGCCGAAGCCTGACTCGGCCGGATGCAGACGGTGGCGCGTGCTTCCGGGAATGTTCTGCACGTAGCGCTCGGTGGGTTCGTAATTGGCGTGCCAGGCCTGCTCGTCGAAAGCGCGCTCGCCCCGGCTGCCATGCAGGCAGATCAGCGCGTTCCAATCGAATTCGTTGGGATTGTTGGGATTGGTGCTCAGCGGCCATACTATGCGCACATCGCGATTCAGAAAACTGATGGCGACATGCCGCACCATTCCGTCCTGTTGGGCCGGGAAGTTGGGATCGTCGATCGCTTCCGCGATGGGACAATCGGGCGCGCGGTGGAGCGGCGTGCAGGTGACCGGACAGCGTGCGGCGGTGCATTCCTGCATGACATTGCAGAAGTAGGCGATCTGCTGGATGCCCGCCTCGGCCGGCCAGGATTCCCTTGGTATCAAGTGATCCATCGCGCACCAGGTGTCGTGCGGCTCCACGAATCCGGTGAGAATAGGCAGCGGGCGGTTCCAGCCCATCTGCGCTTCGCTGCGATTCATCCACATCTGGAAGGCCTGGGTCTTGACGGTCTCCACGCGATCCACCATGGCGCGCCAGCGCTCGTTGTGCGCGAGCAATTCCTGGCAAAGATACGGCACGGCGCCCAGTGAGATGCCGAGAATGACTTTGTCGAACTGCTGGCCGCGCTGGAGCGTCAGCCGGTCAACCGGCGGAAGCGTGCCCCAGTAGGATTCGAGATCGTGCTTCTTGAGCGCATCGCCGTTTTTCAACTGGCCGTATAACGGTTCGCTCGGCCAGGACGGCACGCCGTTGACGACGATCAGCGGGTCGTATTCGCCTTGGTTCGTTGCGGCCTGTACCGCGATGTCGATGGATGCGATGTCGCGACGGTCGTCGGTCAAGGCCAAGCGAGTGACGCGATGAAAAAACTTGAAGCGCACGCCGCGATTCTTGAGCACCAGATAAAACGGCGAAAAAATGGTGTCGCCCATGCCGGCATTCATGACGTTCATGATGCCGCCCTTGTAGGTCCCCACCAGCCGCAGCAGTCCATAGAGGACCGCGCCCGCGCCCATGCTGAGCCCCATGCGCTCTTGAGCAGGAAGGTCGGGATGATATTCGTCACGGCCTCGCCGATACGCAAAGCAAGCGTCGTAGAAGAAGCGCGTGATCGGATTATCGGGCTCCTGGCAGCCGTGCCGTCCCAGCCATTGCAAGAAATCCTGATCATCTAGAAAATCGTAGCCGCGCGTGAGAACGTCGTCCTCCAGAACGCCGCGCACCACCGCGACGCCCACGTCCAGCATCACGCTCAGGCGTCGCGCATCGTCGGCGCGCTTCGACTTGCTTTTCCTGTCCGATTCAAACCAGGCCGCGAACTGCTCTAGAAGATTGAGGACCGTTTCATGATGCTTCGGCCGGGCTTTGGCGCGCGCGCGATGCTCAGAGACGCCCAACAAATGGAGCACCGGAAGCTGCCAGGGACCACCGACCCGGCTTCCAAGAAATCGCACCGTCCAGCGCACAATTGGATTCGCTCCCAAGTGTTCGGCTATCCAAAGTAGAATCCTGCCCACCACGCGCAGCAGCCATCCCCGGAATCCGGTTTGCCATTTCGCGCCGAGGAACGCCACCACCATCATGCCGAGCATGCGCAGCACCAGATCCCACATGTCGAGCGGGGCGTCGAGTCCCGGAATATCCTGGCCGGGTTGCCAGCGGCTCTGCGGAAAAAGCAGCACCCAGGGGCGCCACTTTTTTTCCATGTTCTCCATGGCGACGTCGTAATTGCGTGGCACGAACGCTTCGGTGTAGTTCTTCCAGAACGGCGCCGGTTGGTAGCCTTTCGCGTTCCACTCCGCGTAGGCGTCGCGAATTTGGCGGAAGGCGTTTTCGTAGAAACCCATCCACAGGTGCAGGCCGTGCTCCAAGATGCGATTGGCGTAGCTCTGATCTCGCCCGCTCGCGCCTTTGCCGCCCAGCCGCCAGCCCATCTGATAGACCGTGATTTCGTAGCGCTCCTGCCAATTGGGAATGCTGGTCAGCTCGAACGCGGCGGACATGGCGCCGACACCGCCGCCCAGAATCGCAATGCGCTCTTTTTTGATCTCGGGCATCCGCCCACCTCCTGCTCCGATCCAAAGATATCACCGGAGTGGCTCGATTGGCGTACAATGGCTACCCATGGTGACCCAAACATCCTCTTCGCTCCAGCGACACCAGTGGCGGCATCGGCGCGATTTTCTTCGATTCCTGGCCGGGAGTCCATACGTCGCCGCGTTGGCCGGCGCGAAGGCGTTTGGCTGGCAGACCGCCGAAACGCCCTACGTCATTTCCAATCCCAAGGAAGCTCTCAACGTGTTCGAGTTCGAAGAAGCGGCCCGCCGCAAAGTGCTTCCGCCGCATTGGGCCTACATGGTCAGCGGCGTGGACGACGACGCGACGCTGCGCGCCAATCGCGACGGATTCAAGCACGTCGAACTGCGCCCACGACGCCTGGAGGATGCCACCAAAGTCGACATGCACGTCGAACTTTTCGGCCGCACTTACGACAGCCCGATTTTTGTTTGTCCCACGGGCGGCCAGCGGTCGTATCACGAGGAAGGCGAGCTGGCGGTGGCGCGCGCGGCGAACGCACGCAACTCGCTCATGGTTCTTTCCACCGCGACCTCTACCGGCGTCGAGGATGTCGCCAAGGCGCTCGGACGCCCGCCCTGGTACCAGCTCTACGCGCCCACTTCCTGGGATGCTTGCGAAAAAATCCTGCGGCGCGTGGAAGCGGCTGGTTGTCCGGTGGTCGCTTTAACGGTTGACAACACCACCGGGCGGAACAGCGAGACCTTCAAACGTCTGCGCCGTTCGATGACCATGCAGTGCACGGCCTGCCACGGTCCCGAGGGCCCCACCAACAAAGAACGCAAGATGTACGACGGCATCGACCTCACCGGCATCGCGACGCAGAATCCCAGCATGACTTGGGACTTTGTCGACAAGCTGAAGAAGTCCACTTCGATGAAGCTCATCATCAAGGGCATCGATACGCATGAAGACGCCCGCCTGTGCCTGGAACATGGCGTGGACGGCATCCTGGTTTCAAACCACGGCGGCCGTTCCACCGAAACGGGCCGCGCGACGATTGAGGCGCTTCCCGAGGTAGTGGCTGAAGTCGGCGGACGCATTCCAGTGCTGGTGGATGGAGGGTTCCGTCGCGGCACCGACGTCTTCAAAGCTCTGGCTCTGGGCGCACGCGCCGTCGGCATTGGGCGCCCGTATCTATGGGGACTGGGAGCCTTTGGCCAGCCCGGCGTGGATCGCGTGCTCGAAATCCTGAACGCCGAGCTGAAGCTCACCATGGGCAATTGTGGAACCCACACCGTCGCGCAAATCACCCGCGACCGTGTTGCAACTCCGGACTGGCGGATATAGGCTGGAACCTATGAGAATCACACGCATCCTCACTCTCGCTGCCGCCGCGCTGGGTGTCGCGGCTCTTCCAGTACTCGCGCAGCAAAGGGGCGGCCGCGGAATGGGCGGTCCAGGCATGACGCTGACCACTCCAGCCTTCTCCGACGGCGACGAGATCCCGCCTAAATATACGCAGTCGAGCCCGAATCCGATTTCACCCAAGCTCGAATGGACCAACGTCCCCGCGAACACCGCTGCATTCGTTCTGATCATGCACGATCCCGACGTTGCGCTCCAGAAGTCGCTCAACGATCAATTGCACTGGCTGGTGATCAACATTCCCGGTGAGGCGCGCGAGCTTCCTGAAGCGGTCCCGCCGGATGCCAAGCGTCCCGACGGCTCGGTGCAGGGCAAGAATGGCGGAGGCGTGATTGGTTATCGAGGCCCTGGTGCGCCGGCCGTCGGCCCGCATCATCACTACACCTGGGAGTTGTTCGCCTTGGACGCCAAACTCGAGGTCCCTGATGACGCCACGCGCGCCGACGTTCTAAGAGCGATGGATGGCCACATCCTGGGCAAAGCGGTCCTGGTCGGACGCTTTCACCGCTAGCGCTGAGGATGAATCAGAACTGATCCAGGCCTTCGGTCAACTCGACGTAGGTGCCGAACGGATCCGTCAAAAACGCGATCGCGATGCCGGCCGCCGGAACCTTGCGATACGGCACGTCGAGCTTCACGCCGTTTGCCTCCAGCTTCTTGCAGAACGCTTCCAGGTTCTTCACTTCGAAGCCGACGTGATCGACGGAGCGGCCCTTGGTGGGCGTGGTCGGCGGGTTGCGTGTGACGCCGAATGTCAGATTCATTCCCGGAATGTCGGCTGCGTCGTGCTGCCCGCGCTTCTTGATCGCCGCGCCGAAGTTGGCCGCGTACCAGTTCATCAGCTTGATCTGATCGCCGGGCGCGTTCATGTAGTGCAGATGATACGCCACCGCAGGAACGGTCAGCGAAGTATCTTCCTGTAGTTCGATCTTCACGTCGTCAGGCCCGATGACGTAGGCGTTAGGAAAGCCTTCCGTGCCCTTGAACTCGGATTGCACTTTGATGCCTCCCGCTCGGAAATGCTTCAACGCTTCCGAAGTGCTCGGCACTTTGAAGCCGAAGTGATCCATCATGGTCCCCTCGCAGCCGCCCGTGGGCGCCTGCTGGCGGAACAGGATCAGCATGCCGGGCACTTTCACGCCTTGCAGGCCTTCTTTCTTCAACGGCACTGCGCCGAAATTTTCGATCCAGAACTTTTTCTGAACATCGATGTTGGTGACGTTCAGATGCACGTGTCCCATCGACACGCCGGCCTCATTCGGTGCAGCGAGTTGAGCGTGAGCCGAGGGCAACAGAGCCGAAACGGCTATGAGCGCGAGAATGGCTTTCATGGATGGTTAGTATACAGCTTTACAGTACTGCGCGTGTCGCGCGGGCTAATGGCCCGGCAGTGTTGCCAGCAATGTCTTCACTCCGTTCCATAGAATTTGGACGCCGATGCAAACCAACAGAAACGAGGACAACCGCAGGACTACGCTCATTCCAGTGGGCCCCAGGAGACGGCCGAAGCGATCGGCGAATCCGTAACAGATGAAAATGGTGAGGGCGATGATCGCTGAGCCGACCAGCGCCGCCAAAATCGCGACTAGATTGAACGTGGACGTATGCGGCACGTTGGCGCCCAGCGTAACGGCCACCGAAATCGATCCAGGGCCCACCGTCAGAGGCAGCGTCAGAGGATAAAAAGCCTGACGGAAAATGTCATGCATATGGACCCGGTGATGTACCTCGCTGCGATCCTCATCGTCCCGGGCCTTCAGCATGGCCCATCCCGTGGAGATCACCACTAAGCCGCCGCCCACTTGCACCACCGGAAGCGAGATCCCGAAGAACGCCAGGATATGCGTTCCCACCAGGTAGGAACCAACCAGCAGAAAGAAGCTGTTGATCGCGATTCTCCATGAAAGCGCCTTGCGAACCGCGACGGAATAATCTTTGGTCAGCGAGAGAAAGATGGGGCTGCCGCCCAGCGGATTCACAATAGGAAAGAGCGCGCTGACAATGAGGAAAATGCTCTTGGCGGTCTCGACCACCGCTTTTCCTCCGAAGCCTGGCAGTGCTGTTAGCCAGCTTATTGCGCCACCGACAGCGTTTTCACCAGGTCGTAGAGAAACGTCTGCCCTTCGTAGAACGACTGCACCAGCATGCGCTCATCGCGGCCGTGCGCGCGGTTGTCGTCGCGCTCGCCGAAGAACCCCTGTACGCCGTAAGTGGGGATGCCCGCCAGGCGCAGCATCCGGCCGTCGGTGGCGCCCGTGCTCATGGTGGGAAGCACAACCACGCCAGGCCACATCGAGTCCGTGATGCGCGAGATCGCTCGCATCAGGTCCGGACGCAGCGGCGATCCGGGCGAATTTTCCTCTTCGTTGGTGACGGAGATGTGCACCTGATCGTCGGCGATTTGCTTCTTGAGCGTGTCCATCACGTACTCCAGCGAATCGTCGCCCTGCACGCGGCAGTTCACGTTGGCCGCGGCTAGCTGCGGCAGCGCGTTGAAGGCGTGGCCACCTTCCAACATGGTGGCGACGCAAGTGGTCCGGAGCATGGAGTTCCAGGCTGGCGACGACGCCGCGATCCGCTTCATCGCCTCTTGATCCCCCTGCGCCGCTTTGGCCAGATCTGCGCCTGCGCCTGTCGTGTCAATCTTCGCCATGCCGGCAAAATATGCGCGCGTCACTTCGTTCAGCTTCATCGGGAAGCCGTACTGGCTGAGCCGTGTCAGCGCGTTCGCCAGATGATAGATCGCATTGTCGGGCACTGGAACCGAACTGTGCCCGCCCTTGTTGCGGACTTCCAGGCGCAGATCGAGATACCATTTCTCGGCCGCCTGCACGGAATTGGAAATGCGTTTGCCGTGCACCATTTCGCCGCGCCCGCCTTCGTTCAGGCACAAGTCCGCATCGATCAGGTTTTTATGATTCTTGACGAGCCAGGTTACGCCGTTGTACGGCCCGCCGCCCTCCTCATCCGCCGTCAGCGCCACGATAATGTCGCGATCCGGCTTGAACCCCTCGCGTTTAAATCGCAGAAGATTCGCCACCCAGATGGCAGCCTGGGCCTTATCGTCCGCCGTACCGCGGCCGTAGTAGAAGCCGTCCTTCTCGGTGAACACGAACGGGTCCAGCGACCAGTCTTCGCGCTTGGCCTCGACGACGTCGGTGTGGGCCAGCAGCAGGATCGGCTTCATCTTTCCGCTGCCGTGGTAGCGCACCACGATGTTCTCTTTAGTGGGAATCGCGCCGCCCAGGAAAATATCGGAATCGGGAAAGCCCGCCGCGCGCAGCCGTTTGGCCACGGCTTCGACCACGGGCGTGGTGGCCCCGGTGGTGAAGCCGGATTTGATCTCGATCATCTCCTTATAGATGTCGTGAGCCAGCCGCTGGTCGGTTTCAGGCGGCATGTTGGAAGCTGCAAAACAGGCTAGAGGGGCGATCAAGAACAGAGAAGTACGCGACATGAGGTTCATTATAGTGCCAGCCCGAGGTCGTACGTTTAGGGCGATCAGGAGGGTGGCTTCAGAACTGACTTATCACAGTCCGAAAAGCATCTCAAAGTCCCGGCGGCCATGCACGACACGAAGGACAAGGATGTCTCCGTTCTCAACACAGTAGACGATGACGTACTCCCCAACGGCCACACTTCGGCAACCAGGTCCAAGCTCTTCGCGGGAACGTCCGATATATGGAAAACCTGAGAGCATGAAAAAGCGGTCGGTAATAGTGTCAATCAGGTGATTGGCGATCTCAATGCTACTGCTTTCCTTCGCGACGTAATACCAAATTTCGTCAAGATCGATCTCGGCGCGAGGAGAAACCCGATGCGCCATTACCGCTGTGCGGCTAGTTCAGAGAGAAGCCTTGCGCGGCCGCGCGCCTTCACTTCTTCAGCAAGGTCATGCATGGACTCCTCTGTGATCACACGGCCTTCACCGCGAGCGAAGCAAGCGCGGGCATCGTCAAGGGTCAGAAGAAATTCCGCCCGCTGCCGCTCGCGTTCTTCCCACAAAGAAAGCGCTTCCTGTACGGCGTCTTCTTCCGAGTGCAGCCGGCCGCTTTCAATTGCGCGGCGGGCAAAGGCCTTCTGATCTTCGGTAAGGTGTACGTCCATTAGCTTAAGAATAGGGAAAATAAGAGGTCCATAGCAAACACTTCATCTCCGCACGCCGACCCAAACATCCGTGGCCGCCATTGTCGTAAAATAGGATTCACGGCCTCACCGCCGTTCCTCACAGGAATTCGGGATCGATTGAGCAGCCTGGTACATCCATAGGAGTACGCCAAGCCTTCATGCAGCGACTCGTTAGCTACGTCCGTCCTACGCTCGTCGTGCTCGCCGCGCTGGCGGCCATCGCGCTGGCCGGCTGCAATTCGTCCGCGCAAAGCCGCAACCCCGCCGGTCAACCGCCTGCCCCGCTCGTCATGGTCACCGAAGTCGCCGCCTCCGATGTCCCGATCTTTTCCGAATACCCCGCCCAAACCTACGCGCGCAACAGCGTCGAAGTGCGCGGACGCGTGGACGGCTACATCGACAAGTGGGAGTTCCGCCCCGGCCAGCAAGTACACGCCGGCGACGTATTGTATGTTCTCGATCAGCGTCCTTACGAAGCCGCGGTCGCGCAAGCCAAGGGCAACCTGGCGCAAAGCGAGGCCGATCTGGATTTCGCGCGCAAGCAAGTAGCGCTGCTGCAGGCCCAGGCCAATCTCGCCGCCGCGCAAGCGAACCTCGTCAAGGCGCAGCAGGATTACGACCGTCTAACGCCCCTGGTCAAGGAAGAAGCCGCCGCCAAGCAGGAGCTGGACGCCGCGGTGGCCGCGCTGCGGGCCGGCGAAGCCACTGTGCGTGCCAGCGAAGCCAACGTCGATCAAACACGTCTATCCACGCAAACGCAGATCGCTTCAACGGAAGGCAAAGTGGAAGCCCAGCGAGCCGCTCTGCGCACCGCCAACCTGAATCTGGAATACGCCACCATTCGCGCGCCGATCACCGGTCTCATCGGCGACACGCTGGTCCCGGTGGGCGGGCTGGTCAACGCCAACGCGCCGCAGCCGCTTACCACCATCGTGCCGCTCGATCCCATCTGGGTGCGCTTCAAAGTGACGGAATCTCAGTACCTGGCTTTCAAGAAACGCGGCACACTCTCGGCGTCGCCGCTTAAGTTGGTGCTGGCCGACAACAGCGAGTTTCCGCAAAAAGGCTACATAACGAATACGCTAAACCAGGTGGATCCCAAAACCGGCACGCTCGAAATGCAGGCCAGCTTCCCCAATACGCAGGGAACTCTGTTGCCCGGCCAGTTCGGGAAGGTTCGCGTGGAGACGGAAGTGCGCAAGAACGTCGTGCTGGTGCCGCAGCGCGCCATCCAACAATTGCAGAACATGCAAAGCGTCTACACCGTCGGCTCGAACAATCAAGTGGAGCTGCGCATGATCACCACCGCCGAGCGTTCCGGCGACAATTGGATCGTCACTCAAGGTCTCAAGGCCGGCGATCGCGTTATTGTCGAAGGCCAACTGCGCGTGCGGCCCGGCATGAGCGTCAATCCGAAACCCTACCTCGCCGATCGTCCGGCAAGCTGATCGCATGGCGCATTTTTTCATCCGCCGGCCCGTTTTCGCGATCGTCATCGCCATCGTTATTATCATTCTCGGCAGCGTGGCGATTCCGAACCTGCCCATCGCGACTTATCCCGAAGTGGTCCCGCCCGTGGTCCAGATCACCGCCAATTATCTGGGCGGCAACTCCATCGATCTCGAAAAAACCGTCGCGCAACCCATCGAGGAGCAACTCGCCGGCCTCGACGGCATGCTCTACTTTCTTTCGAGCAGCGCCAATAACGGCTCCGTCTCAATTTCCGTCACCTTCCAGCAGGGCACCAATCCGGACACCGCGACAGTCCAAACGCAGAACAAAGTGAACCTGGCTCTGCCGCGCCTGCCTCCCGAAGTCCAGCGGCAAGGCGTGACGGTAAAGAAGGTTTCCAGCGCCTTTCTGATGGTGGTCGGCATCACGTCGCCGGATGAACGCTACGACACGGTATTCCTAACCAACTACGCGCAGATTAATTTGTTGAACCAGATCGGCAGTCTGCCCGGCGTTGGCGACACGCGGCTCACCTCGCCGCTCGTCTATTCGATGCGCGTGTGGGTGGATCCGGACAAGATGGCCAAGCTTGGCCTGACCGCCACCGACGTGAGCAACGCCATCAATGCTCAGAATCGCCAGAATCCGGCGGGATCGTTGGGCGCCGCGCCCGCCCCTCCAGGCACCGCGTTTCAATATGCCATCACCGCGCCCGGCCGCCTGCTCGATCCGCAGGAGTTCGGCGACATCATCGTGCGTGCCCAACCGGACGCCTCGCTGGTGCGGGTGCGCGACATTGGCCGCGTCGAGCTGGGCGCGCAGTCCTATTCGAGCTTCAATCGCCTGAGCGGCCACCCCGCCGGCAGCATCATCGTCTTTCTTTCTCCAGGCGCCAACGCCGTCCAGACCGCCGACCAGGTGAAGGCTTTTCTGAGTAGCGCCCAGAAGAATTTTCCCGCCGGGATGAAATACGACATCCCCTACGATTCCACCGTGTTCGTTCGCGCCGCGATTCGCGATGTGGTGCTGACGCTGTTCTTCGCCGTCGGTCTGGTCATTCTGGTGGTTTTCATCTTTCTGCAGAACTGGCGCGCCACGCTGATTCCGCTGCTTACCGTTCCGGTGGCCATCATCGGCACCATGGCGCTGTTCCCGTTGCTCGGCTTCTCCATCAACATCACCAGCATGTTCGGCTTGGTGCTGGCCATCGGCATCGTTGTCGACGACGCCATCGTGGTGGTGGAAGCCGTGCAGCGCAATATCGACGACGGCTTGCCGCCGCGCGAGGCTACGGTACGAGCCATGGACCAGGTGTCGGCGCCGGTGGTCGCTATTGCGTTCATCCTGGCGGCCGTGTTCATTCCGGTGGCGTTTCTGGGCGGAATCAGCGGCCAGATCTACAAGCAGTTCGCTCTTACGATCGCGGCCTCGGTGCTGCTGTCGGCCTTCAGCGCGCTCTCTCTCAGTCCCGCGCTCAGCGCCATGCTGCTCAAGCCGCACAAGTTCTCGCGTGGGCCGCTGGCCCGCTTGGGCGACTATTTTAACCGCGGCTTTCACTGGGCTACAAATCGCTACATAGCCGGCGTGAGCGCGATGATCCGGCGTTCCGCTTTCGCGCTCCTTGCTCTGGGTTGCTTCTGGGCCGCCGGCGCATGGTTGTTCAAGACGCTGCCCAATGGATTCTTGCCGGACGAGGACCAGGGCGCCATCTTCGTGTCGGTCCGCCTGCCCGACGGCGCCTCCATGGACCGCACTGATGCCGCAGTCAAAAAAATTGAACAACAGGTCGCGCACTTGAAAGGCGTGCACTCCTGGTTCGTAATGGGAGGCACCGATTTCGCCACCCAGACCAGCAGTTCCAACGTGGCGGCTATCATCATGGACCTCGAACCCTGGGACCAGCGCAAGACCCCCGATCTGCAATTGAACGCCATCATCAAGCGGGCCAACGCTGCTTTCGCTCAAGTTCCCGATGCCGTGACCTTCGCTTTCGGCCTTCCTCCCATTACCGGCCTCAGCATCACGGGCGGCTTTCAGTTCATGCTCGAAGATCGCGCGGGCGGCGACTTGCAACAGATGAGCGACGTCGCCGACAGCCTGATCGATGCCGCCAGACAGTACCCGCAACTGGGCCCCATGCTCAGCACCTTTCGCGCGTCCGTTCCCTCATACCGGGTCGACATGAACACCGACAAGCTGCAGACCTTGGGCATCCCGGTAACCGACGCCTACAACGCGCTGCAAACTTTCCTGGGCGGGTTGTACGTGAACGACTTCAACCGTTTTAGTCACACCTGGCAGGTGCTGGTGGAGGCCGAGCCCCAATTTCGCGCGCGTCCTTCCGACATCGATCGCTTCTATGTCCGCAGCGCCGATGGCAACATGGTTCCTCTGGGCACTCTGGCTTCAGTCGAGCGCAGCGCCGGTCCGGAAGTTGTGTTCCGTTACAACCGCTTCCGCGCCATCCAGATTCTGGGCGGACCGGCTCCCGGGGTCAGTTCCGGCGAAGCCATCAACGCCATGGAAAAATTAGCTATGCAGGCGCTTCCGCAGGGCTATGGATACGAGTGGACCGGCACAACCTATCAGCAAAAGCTGGCTCAAGGCCATGAAGGAGTGATTTTCGGATTCGCAACCGTGCTGGTGTTCCTATGCCTGGCCGCGTTGTATGAAAGCTGGTCGATCCCCTTCGCCGTGCTGCTTTCCCTGCCTCTGGGATTGTTCGGCGCGCTGCTGGCCGTATATCTTCGCAATTATCCCTACGACATCTACACCCAGATAGGAATCGTGACCTTGATCGGGCTGGCGGCGAAGAACGCGATTCTGATCGTCGAGTTCGCCAAAGAAAGCCACAAGCGCGATCACATGCCGGTTAAGGAGGCGGCGCTGCATGCCGCGCGTCTGCGGCTCCGGCCTATTCTGATGACGTCGTTCGCTTTCATCCTGGGCGTAGTGCCGCTCTTCGTTGCCACGGGCGCCAGCGCGGCCTCGCGCCGGTCGCTTGGAACCGCGGTCTTCGGTGGAATGAATGCAGCTACTCTGCTGGCGGTGTTCTTCGTGCCCGTGCAGTACTACGTCATTGAGACCATTGCCGAACGCCGCAAGCGCCGAACGCGGCAGGAAGAGCCAGATCCGGAGACGGTCGCGCAGTGAATAGGCGCCGCTCCCTCGTTTTGCTGGCCATCCTCATGCTGGCCTTTCTTTCCGGCTGCATGGTGGGTCCCAACTATCACCGGCCGCAGGAGCCCCTGCCGGGCCAATTCCGCAACGCCCCTCCGGCCGACGGCCCCGCTTCCATCGCCGATACCAAATGGGTCGACCTGTTTCATGACGACACGCTGAAACAACTGGTCGAAACGGCACTCGAAAAAAATTTCGACGTTCAAATCGCTGCCGAGCGCGTCCTCGAAGCGCGCGCTCAGACCAGCCTCACGCGGGCGCAGCTGTTTCCCACGCTCGATCTGCCCGCGCAGTTTGCGGCATCTCAGGCATCCGCGATCGGCGCGTTTCCCTTTCCCAGTGGACAGCCTTTCAAGGCGACTTATACCCAACTCGGTTTGAGCCTGGCTTGGGATCTCGATCTATGGGGTCGCATCCGCCGGTTAACCGAGGCCGCGCGCGCGCAATATCTGGCCACCGACGAAGCGCGGCACGGCGTGGTCCTTTCGCTGATATCGGACGTGATGACGTCCTACTTCGGCTTGCGAGAGCAGGATCTGGAACTGGAAATCGCCCATCAGACTCGTGACGCCGCCGTGCAAAGCCTGCGGTTGATGCAGCTTCGCGAGCAGCGCGGCGCCGCCAGCGGCCTGGAGGTCCACCAGGCCGAGCAATTCCTGTACACCGCCACGGCTCAAATTGCAAGCACCGAACGCAGCATCGGCCAGTCAGAAAACGCGCTTAGCCTGTTGCTGGGTAAAGCGCCGGTCGCGATCACGCGCGGCAACAGCCTGGAACAGATCGCCGGTCCGCCGGAATTGCCGCCGGGCTTGCCCGCCTCGTTGCTCGAACGCCGGCCCGATATTCGCCAGGCTGAAGACAACCTGATCGCCGCTAACGCACAGATTGGCGCGGCACGCGCGCTGTTCTTTCCGAGTGTCTCGCTCACTGGATTCCTGGGCGGCCAGAGCAGCGCTCTTTCGGCTCTGCTTACTAGCCCCGCACGCATGGCTAGCATTAGCCCAGCTGTCACGCTTCCAATTTTCCATGCCGGCCTCCGCGCCGGCCTGCAACTTACCGAAGCACAGAAGCAGGAGATGCTGGTCACCTATCAGAAAACCATTTATACCGCGCTGCTTGAAGTTTCAGACGCTCTC
>DATJWJ010000048.1:0-10024 GCA_035501355.1 Bryobacteraceae bacterium
TGTCACCACGCTGTCCAACGACATGAAGACGCAGATGGAGCAGGTCAGCGCAGCCAGCCAGGAGCAGGCCCGCGGCATTGAAGAGATCTCAACGGGCGTCCGGCAGATGGAGCAAGTCACGCAGTCGGCAGCGGCCGATGCGGAGCGGAATGCGCAGTCGACCGATAAGGTCCGCAGCGAGGCTGAATCGCTGGATGCGATCGTGCAGCGTCTGCGCGGGCTGATGGAATAGGTTCCACCCAGCCGAACAGCGCGGGTTCGATACCATGGACTCGTATGCCGCCGGTGGGACGGGTGCTGGAGACTTCGCTCTACGTGGACGATGTGGCGCGTTCCACTGAGTTCTATCAGCGCGTTTTCGGCTTCGAGAAGCTGGTGTGCGACGCCCGCTTTTGCGCTCTGAACGTCACCGGACAGCAGGTGTTGCTGCTATTCCGCAAGCATGGCACCACGGAGCCGATCACGATTCCGGGCGGGGTAATTCCGCCACATGACGGCGATGGAACAACCCATCTGGCCTTTACCATCCCGGCGGAATCGGAAGCCGAATGGACGCGGCATCTCGGCGGGCACGGCGTACCCATCGAGTCGCGCGTAGCCTGGCCGCGCGGCGGATTCAGCCTCTACTTTCGAGATCCCGACGGGCACCTGCTGGAACTAGTCAGTCCCGGCTGTTGGGCCATCTACTGAGGCGTAGGCCGCGGCCGCGATCTGCGCAATATCCATCAGGCGCGGGGGCGTCTTCGAAATACCGGACAGGGCGTCGCGGAACATGGTGTTGCAGAACGGGCAGGCAGCGCCCACCACCGTTGCTCCAGTGGCCACCAGTTCCTTGGCGCGCGTGACGCTAACGCGATCGCCCTTCTCTTCTCCCAGAAACGCCAATCCGCCGCCCGCGCCACAGCAGAACGAACGCTCGCGCGCTCGGGGTGGATCGACCACATTGCCGAACCGGGCTGCCACGCTGCGCGGCGCATCGTAGACGCCGCGGTAACGTCCCAAATAGCACGGGTCGTGGTAGACGATGGTTTCGCCGGACGTGGTCTTGGAGGGCAACTGATCCAGATGCTCGGCCAGAAATTCGCTGTGGTGCTGGATGGGCGGCGCCTCGCCATATTCTTTCCAATCCGTGCCGATGGTCCGGACGCAGTGCGGGCAGATGGACACGATCTTCTTTACCTTGTTCTGTTTCAGCGTTTCCAAATTGGCCTCGGCGAGCTGGCCGAACGCCAGATCGTTGCCCAGGCGCCGCGCCGGATCTCCCGTGCACTTTTCCTTGCGCAGCACGCCGAAGCTGACGTTCAGCCGGCGCATCACTTGCGCTAGCGCAGCGACAATCTCGCGGCCCTGCGGGTCGTAGGCGCCCATGCAGCCCAGCCACAGACAATAATCCTGCGTGCCGTCGTAGATAGGAAATTCCTGCTTTTGAATGAACTTCTCGCGCTCGCTCGATGAGAATCCGAGCGAGTTGCCGTTTCGCTCCAGGTTCAGAAACAGCTTGGTCCCGTAATCGTCCTCCCACTTGCCGGTGTTCACGGCTCCGCGCCGCAATCCGATGATGATGGGAAGGTGTTGGACGCCGACCGGACACTGGAACTCGCAGGAGCCGCAGGTGGTGCATTGGAAAGCCGCCTCCTGCGAAAGGTATTTCCCCAGCAGCGGCTCTTCGCTTTTTGGGCCGAAATCGTTCAGATAACCGCGCACGCCCAGGGCAATTTCTTTGGGGTTGAGCACCTTGCCGGTGTTGGCCGCCGGGCAATGCTCGGTGCAGCGGCCGCATTCGACGCAGGAATAGGCTTGCAGCGAAACCAGTTCGGTCAAATCCTTGCCGGTGTCGAGGCCGAAATCCTCGTCGCCAGAGAGCGGCGGAATTTTGCTGAAGCCGTCACGCTTCAAGAAGACCGTTACCGGGCTCAAGACCAGGTGCAGGTGCTTGGTGTGCGGGATGAGCGGCAGGAAGATCAGGATGGTCAAAGTGTGCGACCACCACAGCGTCTTGTTCGATTCTCCGCCAGGCAGAAATGTATTTATGTACGTGGCCATCAGGATGAAAATGAGCAGAGCGATCAAGCCCGACTGATACGAGAGCGGCCCCAGCCATTTCGGACGGAATACGAATCGCCGGAACGCCAGGCCCGCGATGGATACTTCAACGGCGACTGCGAAAAGGGCCGCGATCGCGAAGTAAATCCTTCCGAAGAATCCGTCGCGGCTCAACAACTGGAGGTGAAAACCTTCCGCGAAATGGTTGATGGTGACCAGCGCGAAGACGCAGAACCCCCAAAATACGAAAGCGTGCGCCAGACCCGGAAGCGGCCGCTGCCGGATCACCTTGCCCTGCAGCAGCACTTCCCAGATGAATGTGCTCACGCGGCGTTGCAGGGGCGGAAGTTGAAAATCCGGATCCTTTTTGGATGCCCGAATGATCCGCAAGACTCGGCCGAACCGCAGCCAGAAGCCATAGGCCGAGGCCGCCATCAGGACTAGCAACACGGCGGTCTCCGGCCAGGAGAATTGAACCATAAACTGCGAGTGTAGCAGGCGTGGCGCGCTCTCTCAGGCTTGGAACGAGCGTCGACACTAAAGTCGACGTGCATTGGCTACGATAGACGGGTAGGAGAGACATCTGCGCTTCATAATGTCAGGGGCGGCCGGATTCATCGGCTCCCATTTCTGTGACCGGTTGATCGCTGAAGGCCATGCGGTGCTTGGCCTGGACAATTTCATGACCGGCTCGGACCGGAATATCGAGCACTTGAACGGCAATCCCGCGTTCGAGTTTCGCGAATGGGACGTGTGCCGTCGGCTGGACGTTGACGGGCCCGTGGACGTCGTGTTGCATCTGGCTTCGCTGGCCAGTCCCAAGGACTACTTCGAGCATCCCATCGAAACGCTGGATGTGGGATCGGATGGGACGCGGAACATGCTGGAGCTGGCGCGTCTCAACGGCGCGCGCTTTCTGGTAACGTCGACTTCGGAATGCTATGGCGATCCGCTGGTGCATCCGCAGGTGGAAACCTACTGGGGCAATGTGAATCCGGTGGGCGTGCGTTCCTGTTACGACGAAAGCAAGCGCTACGCCGAAGCGCTGACGATGGCCTATCATCGCGTGCACGGCGTGCCGACAACCATCGCGCGGATTTTCAACACCTACGGACCGAAGATGCAGCTCGATGACGGCCGAGTAGTGCCCGCGTTTATCGACCAGGCGCTGCGAGGCGAACCTTTGACGGTCTATGGCGACGGCTCGCAAACGCGCAGCTTCTGCTACGTGCGCGACCTGGTGGACGGTCTGTACCGGCTGGCGTTCTCAGACGAGCGCTATCCGGTGAATCTCGGCAATCCGCGGGAGATGACCATTCTGGAATTCGCCGAGCGCATTCGGAACATCACCGGAACCAGGGCCCCCATTGTTTTCAAGCCGCTTCCGGAAGACGACCCCAAGCGCCGCCAGCCGGACATTAGCAAGGCCAAGCGCGTGCTGGGTTGGGAGCCGAAGGTGAGTCTGGAAGAAGGCCTGCGCGAAACGATCGCCTATTTTCAGCAGCTCGGATCGCCGGCGCTGGCACGCAGCTAACCTCGCCGAGCGGTACGCATTTCCACCCAAACTTTGGCGGCGGCGGCGCGGCCCAGTTGGAGCGGTTTCTCGGCGATACTGAGCGTGAGCGTGTCGTCATAATTCGACGCCAGCATCCTGAGCACGGCCCCCGGACGGATACCCAGACCATTCAGGTATTCAAGCAGCCTGCGGTCGCGCTCGAACACGCTGACCACGGCGGCGTCGGCTTCCGGAGGCACTTCGTCCAGCGGCAACAATCCGCGATTGCGCCGATCCTGCGGCGTGTCGCGGTCTACGCGATTGCCGTGCGGGCACGCTTCACCGGTACCCAGGCGCTCCGCCAACCGGCGCTCGAAGTCCTCGGAAACCGCATGTTCCAGCTGCTCGGCTTCGTCGTGAACCTTGTACCATTCCATGCCGAAAATCTCGGTCAGCATGCGCTCGATCAGATGATGCCGGTTGAGCAGCCGGTTGGCGATTTCGCGGCCCGCTGAGGTGAGCGAAAGCTGGCCCTCGCGGCCCACTCGGATCAGCCCATCGCGCTTGAGCCGCTTGATGGCCATAGTCACGGCCGGGGCTGAGACCTTGAGCCAGCGCGCCAGGGTGGCGGCGATAACCGGCTCGCCTTCGCTCTCGGCCTCGGCGATGGTCTTGAGATAGTTCTCCTTCGAGATCGTGATTTTCAGGGCCAAACTGAATTGTAGCGTGCGGCCGTAAGCCGGCTGCCGGACGCTACGGCAGCGCGGTTGGATGCCATAATAGCGCTTATGCGAGCCACTATTCTTGCTCTTGTTCTCGCGATCCCGGCCCTGGCCGCCGACCCGGTCGATCTCGCCGCCGTCAATCGCATCAAGTCCGAAGCCTTCGAGCACTCCCAGGTGATGGACACTCTGGAACTGCTCGCCGACCGTTACGGTCCGCGGCTCACCGCGTCGCCCGAGTTCAAAGAGGCTGCCGATTGGGCGTCCGAGCGCCTCAAGGAATATGGCCTGCAGAACGTGCACCTGGAGCGCTGGGGCGCGTTCGGCCGAAGCTGGTCGCTCCAAAAGTTCGCGCTCGAGATGACCCAGCCGCGCTATTCGCTGCTCTCGGCCTGGCCGCTGGCGTGGACATCCAATACCAACGGCACGGTTATGGGCGAGCCGGTCTTGGCCCCGCTGGCGGGAAATCAAGCCGTCAGCAAAGCCGAAGCGAACCTGGACGAGTACATCCAGAAGAATAAAGGCAAGCTGCATGGCAAGGTGGTTTTGATTTCGCAGCCCTTGCACAACATCGCCGACGCGGAGTCCAGGCCGGAGCTGCGCCGCTACACGGATGCGGAGCTGGCCGAGCTGGCCATAGCGCCGGCGCCGGTGCAGCCCATGAAGATCGACCTGAACAACCTGGAGCCGCCCGAGGATGTGGAAGATCGCATCCGCTTCAACGCCAGCCTGCCTCCCGAAGTCCAGGATGAGCTGCGAGCGCGGCGTAACGCGCTGACGGCCAAGCGCAACAAGTTTTTCCTGGATGAAGGCGTGCTGGCGGTGGTGCAAGACGACCGCCGCGCTCGCGACGGCATCGACTTTGCTGAAGCCGCCGGATCGCAAGAGGCTTCCAAACCGCTCGCCCCGCCTTTTTTCATCGTGACGTCGGAACAGTACAACCGCATCGTGCGGCTGCTCGAAAACAAGACCCAAGTCGAAATGCGAGTGACCCTGCAGGCTCAGGCCTCGGACGCGGACGCCGGCGCCTACAACATCGTAGGCGAGATTCCAGGCAGCGGCCCGCACAAAGACGAATTCGTAATGGTGGGCGCGCACTTCGATTCCTGGCATAGCGGAACGGGCGCCACCGATAACGGGGCCGGCAGCGCGGTGATGATAGAAGTAATGCGTATCCTGAAGGCGCTGAATCTCAATCTGGATCGCAGCGTCCGCATTGCGCTGTGGAGCGGCGAGGAACAAGGATTGTTGGGCTCGAAGGCCTACGTCAAGGAACATTTCGGCGATCCCAAGACCATGAAGCTGACCGCGGCGCACGCCAAGCTGTCCGGCTACTTCAATCTGGACAACGGTAGCGGCAAGATTCGCGGTGTTTATTTGCAGGGTAACGACGCCATGCGGCCGATATTCGCCGAGTGGCTGGCGCCGTTCCGCGATCAGGGCGTGAGTGCGATCACCATTCGCAACACCGGCGGCACGGATCATCTATCGTTCGATGCGGTGGGTCTGCCCGGTTTCCAGTTTGTCCAAGATCCGCTCGACTACATGAGCGTCACGCATCATTCCGACATGGATACTTACGACCACGCCGTCGCGGCCGATCTGATGCAGGCTTCGGCGGTGATTGCGTCGGTGGTGTATGATGCGGCCAACCGGACCGAAATGCTGCCGCGCAAGCCGTTGCCGAAACCGCAGGAAACCAGCGCCGCTACAAAGTGACGGGCGCTTTAGATGAAGTGCTGCAGGACGCCCGAGACTTGCGGCGTGAGCTGTATTGCGGTGCGCGGGATTGCCAAACACAATGGGAGCGCATAAATCCAATTGCGCTTCCATAGTCCGAACAGAGCCAGGAACAGCACAAGCGGCGAAAGCGTGCGGCCGAAGGCGTAAACCTCGGTCCACGCACCTGGGGAATAAAGAAACATCGCCAACAGCGCGAACAGGTAGATGGCGGCTTGGGAGCCGCCCCATTCGCGCCGCCAGGCCATGTGGAGAGCCAGCGCGATCGCAATCGCAATCCCGGCCAGCGCAAAGTAATCCAGAACCGTGGACGCGGCGTTGATCCAAGCCGCGAACTGATATTTGTACGGCGTCGCAATGCGTTCCGCGATTCCCTGAAGCGGAATCAACGATAATCCTTGGAAACTCTCGGGCTCCGTATTAAGCAGAATGAACAGGTACCAACCCAAAGCTGGAGTTGCGGCGGTGAGGAAGAGAGAGGCCTGGCGAAATTTTCGTTCACTGGCGAGCCAAACTACGTACGCGGCGACCAGCAGAAATCCCGTCTCGCGAATCAGCGGAGCCGTTACCAGCACTGCATACATACCCCATCGCGCGCCGCGCATGAGGAACACAACGAAGGCGACGCAGGCTGCCAGCAGCGCGACATCCACGGTGAGCCGGTCCATCGAGATCAAAGTTGCCGGAATCAGAACGAACGCCAACCCCCAGGCAGCGCTGAAGCCCAGCATCGAGCAGTACATGCTGAGCCAATATCCGCCCCCGAATACAGCCAGCAGAATGACGGCCGTGTAGGCTGGGTCCACGCGGTCGTCGCGTCCAAAGGCGAGCAGGTGCGCAGCCAATGGAACCAGAATGCGCCGATAGCGCATGCGTGGCGCATCGACATACGAGTCGAATCCGCGAATGAAAAACGGATCGTGCGCGATGTAGTGATACATCTGGCCGTCGTAGCCTTTGCTATCGGGAAAAAGGTAGATATGTTCGCCCGCCAATTCGGGCGGCTGGTGCAATTCGGCACCAGTGCAGAACAGCGCGTTCCAATGCCCCTGATAGTTGGAGTGCACCGTCAACCATTGCCAGCCAAACACCAGGGCTGCGCAACCCAGGCCGGCGAGGGCGCACCGCCCACGATTCGAGATCGACTGAATGGGAGTGATATTCTTACTCGCGCGGCCGGTGCCGCTTCTCTCCGATAATATAACAACGTGACGAAGCTCAGCCGCAGTGCGACACCGGACGTTTGCCTGCTCAGCGCGGTGGAAATGGCGCGCCGCATCCGCGCCAAGGATCTGTCGGCGCGTGAGGCTCTCTCGGCGCACTTACAGCAAATCGAGCGAGTGAATCCCAAGGTCAACGCCATCGTGACGCTGATCGCTGAACAGGCGATGGAGCAGGCCCAGCGGGCCGACGACGATCTAGCGCGTGGCGCGACCCCCGGCGCGCTGCATGGCCTGCCTATCGCCCACAAAGATCTACAACCCACGCGCGGGATTCGTACCACGTTTGGCTCGCGGATCTACCAGGATTTCGTTCCAGCCGCCGATTCGCTGCTGGTGGAGCGCGTACGCAAGGCCGGCGCCATCCTGTTGGGCAAAACCAACACGCCGGAGTTTGGCGCCGGCTCACAGACCTTCAACGAAGTTTTCGGCGCCACGCTTAATCCTTACGATCTCGCGAAGACTTGTGGCGGCAGCAGCGGAGGCGCGGCGGTGGCGCTGGCTTGCCGTATGTTGCCCATTGCGGATGGGAGCGATCTAGGCGCTTCGCTTCGCAATCCGGCCAACTTCTGCAACGTGGTCGGGTTCCGGCCGTCCCCTGGCCGCGTGCCCACCTGGCCGTCGGTGTTGGGATGGTCGACACTGAGCGTGGAAGGTCCGCTAGCGCGCTCGGTGCCGGATGTAGCATTTTTCCTGTCGGCGCTGGCCGGCCCTGATTCGCGAGCGCCAATTTCGATCGAGGAGCCGGGCCATAAGTTCGCCGGCCCGCTGGGGCGCGATTTTCAGGGCGTCCGCGTCGCGTGGTGGAAGGATCTCGGCGGGCTTCCGTTCGATCCTTGCGTGCGCCAGGTGGTGAACACGCAGCGGGCGGTGTTTGAATCGCTCGGTTGCATCGTGGAGGAGGCCGAGCCGGACTTCAGCGGCGCCGATGAGATGTTCAAGGCGCTGCGGTTCTGGCGTTCCCACCTGGCATCGCTCGTGCTTTCTCACGAGAGCCTGAAACTCGTCAAAGACACGATCCGGTGGGAAATCGAATGCGGCCAAAAGCTCACCGCGGCCGAGGTCGGCTTGGCCGAGATGAAGCGCACCGAACTGTATCATCGCGTCCGCCGTTTCATGGAACGCTATGAGTTTTTCGTGCTGCCGGTCAATCAAGTGCCGCCGTTCGATGTGAGCCAGCCCTATCCGGCCGAAATCGCCGGCGTCAAGATGGCGACCTACATCGACTGGATGAAGTCTTGTTACTACATCTCGCTGGTCGGCAATCCTGCGATTTCCGCGCCGTGCGGGTTCACGCCGGAGGGCCTGCCGGTAGGGATTCAAATCGTGGGGCGTCATCACGATGATTGGGGTGTCCTACAGATGGCGCACGCTTTCGAGCTGGCCTCTGGACTAAAACAGGCGTTGCCGCCGGCGGCATGCTAATACTCGACGGAAATCAGAAATAATCCGCGCGCTGGCGCGGTGGGTCCCGGCGGAATCGAGCATCCCGGTTCGAGCCTCGCGAGCACGCCATTGCGATCCACATTCCCCTTGCCCACTTCCAGCAGCACTCCCACCATATTGCGCACCATGTGCTTCAAGAAGCCGCTCCCGGTGACGCTATAGATCATCCGCTCGGCTTCGAGCGACAGCTTGGAGCAAAACACAGTTCGCACCTTGGAAGCGCCCAGCTTATCACGCTCATCGCTGGCGGCGAACGCGCTGAAATCGTGCTGGCCTTCAAACAGCGTCACCGCCTCCAGCATGCGTTCGACATCCAACGGATAAGGATGATGCGTAACGTAGCGCCGTTCGAATGGCGGGCAAATCTCGCCGCGAAAAATCCGGTATTCGTAGGTCTTTCGCTGGGCATCGTAGCGCGGGTTGAAATTGGCGGCGGCTTCCTCCACGTGCGTTACTCGAATGTCGGGCGGGAGCAGCCGGTTCACGGCGCGGCGCAGATTGCCGGGCGGAATGGGATTCTCCATGTCGACTGCCGCGACTTGCGCGAGCGCATGCACTCCGGCGTCGGTCCGGCCCGATCCGGCCACATGCACCGGCCGTCCTTCGATGGCGCCGAAGACCTGTTCCAGAGTCCCCTGGATGGTCTTCAGTTCCGGCTGCACCTGCCAGCCGTGGTAATCGGTTCCGTCGTAGGCGATGGTGATTCTAATTCGCCGCATGCACCGGCCGCGATCCCGGCTTCACCACTGGACTGCCTGCGCGGCACAAAGGACAATCCTCCTCGCGGTAAGCGACTACCTCAAGAGTCTTCAGCGCCACGCGGGGAATTCCAAGGTCCACGGCGCCGCCGCTGCGGTCGATGATGGAGCCCGCGCCGATCACGCGCGCGCCGGCGTTCTTTAAGATTTCGATCACCTCGCGCGAACTGCCGCCGGTGGTTACGACGTCTTCGACAACCACGGCGGTCTCGCCCGGCTCGAGAGAAAATCCGCGGCGCAGAACCATCTTGCCGGCAGCATCGCGCTCGGTGAAGATGAAGCGCGCGCCCAACGCTCGCGCCACTTCGTGCCCGATGATCAAACCGCCGATCGCCGGGGAAGCCACCCCGCCGACATCCAGAGTAGGTTCCAGGCGGCGGAACTCGGTTGCCAGCAAACGTCCGAAATGCTCGGCGTGCCGCGGATACTGCAGCACCAGCGCGCACTGCAAATACTCCGGACTGTGGAGGCCGCTGGTGAGCCGGAAGTGGCCCTTCAGGTAGGCTCCGGTTTCAAAAAACGCACTCAGGATCTGATCCATCGTCTCCATCACACCCGTCAATATAACAAGTTGCACGGATCCGGCCGCGCCCATGCCAT